>DATIUK010000177.1:0-5610 GCA_035466885.1 Casimicrobiaceae bacterium | reverse complement strand
TCGACCGGCCCGACCTGCCCGCCGACAAGCGGCAGACCGCGGTGTTCGAGCTCGCGCAGGACTTTCACCGCGCGGGGCTGCTCGACCGCGCCGAGGAGCTCTTCACCCGCCTCGACGGCTCGCCGTTCGAGCACCCGTCGCTCGCGTTCCTGCTGTCGATCTACGAGCAGGAGAAGGACTGGCCGAAGGCGATCGCCGTCACCCGCCGGATGGAGGCGCTCGCCAAGCAGCCGTACCACAAGGAGATCGCGCATTACGACTGCGAGCTCGCGCAGGCGGCGCTGCTCAAGTCCGACTTCGCCACCGCGCAGACCTACCTCGACCACGCGCGCGCCGAGTACAAGGCGTCGCCGCGGGCGACGATGCTCGCCGGCGACATGGCAGCGCAGCAGGGCGATCACGCGCTGGCCATCGAGCAGTGGCAGAAGCTCGAGTCGCAGAACCCGGCGTTCCTGGCGCTCGTCGCCGAGCGCCTGGCGGACGCCTTCCGCCGGACCGGCCGTGCGACCGAGGGCCTGCGGGTGCTGCGTGCCTACCAGCAGCAGTACCCTTCGCTCGACCTCCTCAACACCGTGTTCACGCTGACGCTCGCCGAGGAAGGCGCGGAGGCGGCCGTCGCGCTGATCAAGGACGAGCTCGCGAAGAACCCGACGCTGCTCGGTCTCGACCGCCTGCTCGAAGCGCAGCTCGCCGGCGCGCCGGCGGACCGGCGCCACGACCTCGAGCTCGTCAAGCAGCTCGTCGGCCAGCACACCAAGCGCCTCGGCATGTACAAGTGCGAGCAGTGCGGCTTCCGGGCGCGGCAGTACTACTGGCGCTGTCCCGGCTGCGGCAAGTGGGAAACCTACTCGCCGCGCCGTACCGAAGCGCCCGACGGCTACGCCTGATTCCGTTCGCCCCGCCAATCGCCAAGGATTCGACTCCAACATGCCCGCTCCCGATCCCCGGGTGATCGTCGCCCTCGACTTCGCCCACCCCGCCCGCGCGCTGGCGCTGATGGACCGGCTCGATCCGGGCGAGTGCGCGCTCAAGGTCGGCAAGGAGATGTTCGTCGTCGCGGGACCGGAGCCCGTGCGCTGGATGATCGACCGCGGCTTCCGCGTCTTCCTCGACCTCAAGTTCCACGACATCCCGAACACCGTCGCCCAGGCCTGTGCCGCCGCGACCCGGCTGGGTGTCTGGATGCTGAACGTCCACGCCGCCGGCGGGACCGCGATGCTCGCCGCCGCGCGCGACGCGGTCGCGCGGACGGCGGCGGAGACCGGTCGCCCGCGACCGCTGCTGATCGCCGTCACGGTGCTGACCAGCCTCGACGACGCCGACCTCGCCGCGATCGGCATGGCCGGCCCGACCGCCGCCGCGGCGCAGCGCTTGGCGCTGCTCGCGCAAGGCGCCGGCCTCGACGGCGTCGTCTGCTCGGCGCAGGAGGCGGTGCCGCTGCGCGCGGCCTGCGGCGCGGGCTTCAGGCTGGTCACGCCCGGCATCCGGCCCGCGGGTTCGACGCGCGACGACCAGGCACGGATCATCACTCCCGAGGCGGCGATCGCCAACGGCGCGGACTACCTCGTCATCGGCCGGCCGATCACGCAGGCCCCCGACCCGCTCGCCGCGCTCGCCGCCATCAACGCATCGATTGCCGACAACCAAGGAAAGGCGCAATGAAGATCACGATCATCGGGACCGGCTACGTCGGCCTCGTCACCGGCACCTGCCTCGCCGAGGTCGGCAACGACGTCCTCTGCCTCGACGTCGACGCGCGCAAGATCGACATCCTCAAGGCCGGCGGCGTCCCGATCCACGAGCCGGGACTCGAGGCGATCATCCGCCGCAACGTCGCCGCGGGCCGCCTCGCGTTCACGACCGACGTCGACGCCGCCGTCGCGCACGGGCAGATGCAGTTCATCGCCGTCGGCACGCCGCCCGACGAGGACGGCTCGGCCGACATGCAGTACGTGATCGCCGCCGCGCGCAACATCGGCCGGCGGATGCAGGACTTCAAGATCGTCGTCGACAAGTCGACGGTGCCGGTGGGCACCGCCGACCGGGTCCGCGCGGCGATCGCCGAGGAGCTCGCGGCGCGCGGCGCCGGGCACCGGTTCGCGGTGGTGTCGAATCCCGAGTTCCTGAAGGAGGGCGCCGCCGTCGACGACTTCATGAAGCCCGACCGGATCGTCGTCGGCGCCGACGACGAGCGCGCGATCGCCGCGATGCGCGCCGTCTATGCGCCGTTCATGCGCAACCACGAGCGGCTGCTGGTGATGGACGTGCGCTCGGCCGAGCTCACCAAGTACGCGGCCAACGCGATGCTGGCGACACGGATCTCGTTCATGAACGAGCTCGCCAACCTCGCCGAGGCCCTCGGCGCCGACATCGAGCACGTCCGGCAGGGCATCGGCGCCGACCCGCGGATCGGCTACCACTTCCTGTACCCGGGCGCCGGCTACGGCGGCTCGTGCTTCCCCAAGGACGTCAAGGCGCTGCTCCACACCGCGGCGCAGCACGGGCGGGCGCTGCGGGTGCTCGACGCCGTCGAGGCCGCCAACGACGCGCAGAAGCTGCGGCTGGTCGAGAAGATCGTCGCCCGGCTGGGCGAGGATCTCACCGGGCGGCGGTTCGCGCTCTGGGGGCTCGCCTTCAAGCCCAACACCGACGACATGCGCGAGGCGCCGGCGCGCGAGATCGTGGCCGCGCTGGTGCAGCGCGGCGCGACCATCGTGGCCTACGACCCGGTGGCGATGGACGAGGCCCGGCGGATCTTCGGCGCCGCGCCGTGGATCTCGTACGCGACCTCGCCGATGGCGGCGGTCGAGGGCGCCGACGCGCTCGTCATCGTCACCGAGTGGAAGGAGTTCCGCAGCCCCGATTTCGACGCGCTGGCGCGTTCGCTTGGCGCGCCGCTGGTGTTCGACGGCCGCAACCTGTTCGACCCACCGCTGCCGCGCGCCGCCGGGCTCGAGTACTTCGCGATCGGGCGCCCCTGATGGCAGCGCCGGCCGACACCTTCGGCGCCTGGCGCGAGCGGGTCTCCCGCACGCGGGTGCTCGTCGTCGGCGACGTGATGCTCGACCGTTACTGGTTCGGCGACGCCGAGCGGATCTCGCCGGAAGCCCCGGTGCCGGTGGTAAAGATCGTCCGCACCGAGGAGCGGCCCGGTGGCGCCGCCAACGTCGCGCGCAACATCGCGGCGCTGGGGGCGCGCTCGACGCTGCTGTCGGTGACCGGGGCCGACGAGCCCGGCGCCGCACTCGCCCGGCTGCTCGCCGCCGCCGGCGTGCAGACATCGTTCCACACCGACCCGGCGTTGCCGACGACGGTCAAGCTGCGGGTGATCGGCCGCCAGCAGCAGCTCCTGCGGATCGACTTCGAGACGACGCCGTCGCACGAGGTCCTCGCCGGCAAGCTCGCCGACTTCGACCGCCTGCTGCCCGACGCCGACGTCCTCATCCTGTCCGACTACGGCAAGGGCGGCCTCGCGCACATCGGCACGATGATCGAGCGCGCCCGCGCGGCCGGCAAGACGGTGCTGGTCGACCCCAAGGGCGAGGACTGGGCCAAGTACCACGGGGCGACGCTGATCACCCCTAACCGCGCCGAGTTCCGGCAGGTCGTGGGGCGCTGGCGCGACGAGGGCGACCTCGCCGAACGGGCGCAGCGGCTGCGCGACGAGCTCGGACTCGCCGCGCTGCTCGTCACCCGGTCGGAGGAGGGGATGACGCTGTTCACCGCCGCCGGTGCTGACCACGTGCCCGCGCTCGCGCGCGAGGTTTTCGACGTCTCCGGCGCCGGCGACACGGTGATCGCGACGCTGGGCACGCTGATCGGCGCCGGAGCGCCGCCGGGCTTGGCGATGCGCATCGCCAACCAGGCCGCCGGCGTGGTCGTCGGCAAGCTCGGCACCGCGACCGTGACGCCCGACGAGCTCGCCTGACGGTCGCCCCGGGCCCGCGGACGCGCATGGCCAAGCCGAAGACGCTGTTCAGTTGCACCGAGTGCGGCGGGACCCTGCCGAAGTGGCAGGGCCAGTGTCCGCACTGCGGCGCTTGGAACACCCTGGTCGAGTCGGTGGCGGCGCCCGCCCCGACGCGCTTCCAGGGCTTGGCCGGCACCCGCAGCGAAGTCCGGGCGCTGGGCTCGGTCGCGGCCCGGGACATGCCGCGGTTTGCCACCGGCATCGAGGAGTTCGACCGGGTGCTGGGGGGAGGCCTCGTTCCCGGCGGCGTGATCCTGCTGGGCGGCGACCCGGGCATCGGCAAGTCGACTCTGCTGCTGCAGGCGATGGCGGCGATCGGCGCGGCGAAAAAGGCGCTCTACGTCACCGGCGAGGAGTCGGTCGAGCAGGTCGCGCTGCGCGCCCAGCGGCTGTCGCTGGTCAACGCGCCGGTGTCGCTGCTCGCCGAAGTGCAACTCGAGGCGATCGTCGCCGCGCTCGACCGCGAGCAGCCGGAGATCGTCGTCGTCGACTCGATCCAGACTACGTACACCGAGGCGATCACCTCGGCGCCGGGCAGCGTGTCGCAGGTGCGCGAGTGCGCCGCGCAGCTTACGCGCATCGCCAAGCAGCGCGGCATCGTCGTCATCCTCGTTGGCCACGTGACCAAGGACGGGTCGATCGCCGGCCCGCGGGTGCTGGAGCACATCGTCGACACGGTGCTCTACTTCGAGGGCGACACGCACTCGAGCTTCCGCCTCGTGCGGGCGATCAAGAACCGCTTCGGCGCCGCCAACGAGCTCGGCGTGTTCGGGATGACCGACAAGGGCCTGAAGGGCGTGGCCAACCCGTCGGCGCTGTTCCTGTCGCAGCACGCAGAGTCGGTGCCGGGATCGGCGATCGTCGCCACGCTGGAGGGCACTCGCCCGCTGCTGGTCGAGATCCAGGCGCTGGTCGACCCGGTGCAGGGCGGCGTGCCGCGCCGGCTGTCGGTCGGCCTCGACCCGCAGCGCCTCGCGCTGCTGCTCGCGGTGCTGCACCGCCACGGTGCGGTCGAGACGTCCGGCTACGACGTGTTCGTCAACGCGGTGGGCGGGGTTCGGATCAACGAACCCGCCGCGGACCTCGCGATCCTGCTCGCCGTGCACTCGTCGCTCGCGAGCCGCCCGCTGCCCGCCAAGACGCTGATCTTCGGCGAAGTCGGCCTCGCCGGCGAGATCCGCCCGGTCCAGCGGGGACAGGAACGCATCCGCGAAGCGGCCAAGCTCGGGTTCCGCCAAGTATTGATACCCAACCTGAATAAACCAAAGCAAAGCATTGATAAAATGAAAATTGTCGGCGTCGATCGCGTCGACCAGGCCCTGGCGTGGTTGCGGGAATGACCGGCCCCGGAGAGGGCGGGCAGGAAGACCGCCCGGGTCCGCCGGACCGGGTCAGGCTCGGCGGCCTTTACGCAGGCGGCGTCACGCTGATCGGTCCCGCCCAGCACCGGACCGGTATCGTCAAGGCGGCGCGCGACCGAGTGGAGGTCGGCGTCGAGGGTATCGTCGGCGACGTCCAGGCCGATCGCCGGTTCCACGGCGGACCGGACAAGGCCGTCCACCACTTTCCGGCCGACCACTACCCCGAGCTCGCGCGCCGGTTTCCGGCTGCCGCCTTGCAACTCGTTCCGGGGTCGCTGG
>DATIUK010000176.1:0-3175 GCA_035466885.1 Casimicrobiaceae bacterium | reverse complement strand
TCGCGCTCGGACATCCGCTGGGCGCGACCGGCGCGGTCCGCACGGCGACCATCGTCCACGGCCTGCGGCGGCGCAAGCAGAAGTACGGGATGGTGACGATGTGCATAGGGACCGGGATGGGCGCCGCCGGCATCTTCGAGGCCGTCTAGCTCGCGAGAACGGGCCGCAGGCTTTGTTGCTCCTCGCTCGCGATCCTCATGTACATTGACGACCATTCCGGTCGCGCGCGGCGGGGGGCTCGCCCCCACGTCGCCGCATCGAAACCGGGAAGGCCTTTCGCTGTCGAACAACCGGCGCCACGACGCCGACACCATGGAGGACTCGTCATGCTGCGTAGACTCGTACTGCTGATCGGAGGGCTGGCCCTGTCGGTTTCCGCCCTTGCCGCCGAAGTCGGCGGCGTCAAGCTCGCGGACAAGGAATCGGTCGGCGGCCAGGACCTCGTCTTGAACGGCGCCGGGATCCGCACCAAGGCAATCTTCAAGGTCTACGTCGGCAGCCTGTACCTGCCGGCCAAGGCGCCCGACCTCGCCGGCGTGCTGGCCAAGGCGCCGCGCCGGGTGCAGATGAACCTGCTGCGCAGCCTGTCCAGCGATCAGCTCATCGAGGCGCTCGTCGACGGGCTGAAGGAAAACAGCACACCGCAGGAACTCGCGGCGGTCAAGACCCAGACCGACGAGCTGGTCGCGATCATGAAGACCATCGGCGACGCCAAGGAAGGCAATGTGGTCACGATGGACTTCGTCGACGGCGCGACCAAGGTCGGCTTCAACGGCGCCGTCAAGGGCTCGATCGCGGGCGAACCGTTCAACCGCGCGTTGATGAAGATCTGGCTCGGCGACAAGCCGATCCAGGCCGATCTCAAGAAGGCGATGCTCGGCGGCTGACGGCGGGGCCGACCGGCGAACGCCCGCCGGCCGGCGCTTCGCCGGCGCGCGGGATCGTGGTCGCGCCGCCTCCACGCGCTCGGCGATTCGACGTGCCCGACTTCTGGACTTCCTGCGGTTATCGGTTGCTCGCTCCCGGCGCCGACGGGCGCCTCGCGCTGACCGACGACTTCCTGCGCTCGACGCTCACGCGCCCCGAGCTCGCGCCGGTTGCCGAGTCCTGCCCCGCCGAGCTTGCGCTGCACGACCGGCTCATGACCGCTCCGCAGGTCGCGGTAACCGCAGCGGACCTCGCGGCCATCGTCGACGCCGACGCAAGAGACAACTACGCGATCTGGTTGCGCTTCCGGGGCAGGCTCATGGCCGCGCCGTCGATCGAGGCGGCCTATGTCGCGCTCTTTCGCGACGGTGTCGACGTGCCACCGCTGTTCGTCCGCCAGCTGACGCAGATCCTGCTGCGCCACGTCCTGGGCGAGAGCGCGCCGCCGATGCAGGCCCGGGCCGCGGAGATGCTGTTCCGGCCGCAGCGGATCGCGCTCCTCGAGGACGGATCGGTGATGGCAGGGGACGACGAGGCGGTCGAGCTATACGCGACGACCGGCGGCTTCGGCAGCCTGGGCGAGCTCCTGCAGCAGAACCGGACGCCGCTGCGCACCGTCGATCTCGACGTGCTCGACGACGGCAATGCCGAGTCCTACTGGTCCCGCGACGAGCGGCACGACCTCGCCGTCGCGCTGAACCGGGGCCGGCCGGCGCTGGACGCGCTGTGCCGCGTCCTCGAGCGCTGGGTCGCGCACTTCACCGGCGCCGCCGTGACCGTCCGGCCGCAGCGGGAGATCGACGACCGCCGCTGGGTCTGGCACGTCGGCCTCGATGCCGAGGCGTCGGGCCTGCTCAACGACCTCTACAATCGCGTCGAGGTCGGCGACGAGCGGATGGGCCGGCTGCTCTGCCTGTTCGAGCTCGTCTTCGCCGACCCGGCCGACATGCGGCCGGCGATCGCCGGCCGGCCCGTCTACCTCGCAATGGCGATGGACGGCGACCGGCGATTGAAGTTGAAGCCGCAGAACCTCCTTCTCAACCTGCCACTGTCACAAGCGCAATGACGACCTCCCGCAACCCCCGATTCGCACTTCGCATCCTCGCCGCCGGCCTCTGCGGCGGGATCCCCATCGCCGCGGCGCAGGCGCAGGTGCCGGCGCCGGCGCCGGCCGCGCCCGCTGCCAACGCGCCGGCGACACCCGCGTCGCCGTCGCTCGCACCGCTCGCCTGGCTTACCGGCTGCTGGCAGGGCGCTGTCAACATGCGCGACTTCCGCGAGCAGTGGATGCCGCTGCGCGGCGGGCTGATCGTCGGCACCAGCCACACGCTGGTCGGGGAGAAGACGCAGAGCTTCGAGTACATGCGGATCGAGTCGCGGCCCGACGGCATCTTCTACGTCGTCGCACCGTCCGGCGCGAGCGAGACCGCCTTCAGGCTGACGGGGGAGACCAGCGACGGCGAGGCCCGGATCTTCACCTTCAGCAACCCGGGCAACGACTTCCCGCAGACGATCATCTACCGCCGTGACAGCAAGGGCTGGCTGTACGCGCACGTCGAGGGCAAGCTGAAGGGTGCCGACACGCGGGTCATCTACCCGATGCGCCGCGTCGACTGCGAGAGCGGCGAAAACATCGAGAAGTAACCACCAGCCCGGTGCGGCCGCCGCGCGATCGACTGCGCGTGCCGCCGGCCCCGCCGCCGCGTCAGCGCAGCACCGTGTCGACGCCGCGGTTGGCGAGCAGATCGGCGTGCTCGTTGCCGGGGTCGTCGTTGTGGCCGCGGACCCAGTGCCAGCGGACCCGGTGGCGCGCGACTTCGGCGTCGAGCTCGCGCCAGAGTTCCGCGTTCTTGACCGGCTTCCTGTCCGCGGTCTTCCAGCCGTTCCTCTTCCAGCCGTGGATCCAGGTCTCGATGCCGTTCTTCACGTACTGCGAATCGGTGTAGACCAGGACGTCGCAGTCGCGCTTGAGGCTCGCGAGCGCACGGATCACCGCGGTGAGCTCCATCCGGTTGTTGGTCGTCGCCGCCTCGCCGCCGAAGAGCTCGCGCCGATGGCTGCCCCACTGGAGCAGCGCGCCCCAGCCGCCGGGGCCGGGGTTGCCCTTGCACGCGCCGTCGGTGTGGATGGTCACCACGTCCGTCGCCGGCGCGCCGTCGCGTCGCGCGGAGGCGGCGCCGCCTCCGGGATGGCCGGCGGCGCTTGTATGTTGTCCACTCAGCGGGTGACTCCGAGGAGAATGGACACC
>DATIUK010000175.1:0-2523 GCA_035466885.1 Casimicrobiaceae bacterium | reverse complement strand
GCTCTCCGGTGAATGAGGAAGGGGGCTGCGGTCGGTCGGGCCTCAGATCGAGATCCCGCCGTCGGCCGAGTAGATGCAGCCGGTGACGAGTCTCGACTCGTCCGACGCGAGGTAGACGATGAGCGGCGCAATCTCATCCGGCTGGCCGAGGCGACCCATCGGCTGCCGGGCGATGAAGTTCTTCAGGGCGGCGGCCGGGTCGGGCGCCGCGTTGATGCGCTCGTGCAGCGACGGCGTCTCGATGGTGCCGGGTGCGACCGCGTTGCAGCGGATGCCCCTGGCGACGAAGTCGGACGCGATCGCCTTGGTGAGGCCGATGACCGCGGCCTTCGAGGCGCCGTAGGCGAAGCGGTTGGGGAAGCCCTTGATCGACGAGGCCATCGACGACATGTTGACGATGCTGCCGCCGCCGTGGGCGAGCATCTTCGGCAGCGCCTTCTGGATCGTGACGTACATCGCGCGGACGTTGATGTCGAAGCTCCGCTGCCAGTCCGCCGGCGTGCAGTCGAGGATGGTCCCGTTGTGGACCCAGCCGGCACAGTTGAACAGGATGTCCTGCGCCGGCAACTCGTCGACGAGCCGCCCGATCGCTGCGTCGTCGAGGACGTCGAGCACGCGCGTCGTGATGCCGGGCACGCCGGCGTACTCGGCGAGCAGTGACGGATTCACGTCGGTCGCGGTCACCCGGGCGCCTTCCCGGGCCATCGCGAGCGCGGTTGCGCGCCCGATGCCCTGGCCGGCCGCCGTGATCAGCGCGGTCTTGCCTGCGAGTCTTCCGGTCATCGTCATGTCCTCCAATGCGGGCCGGGGCGTTGGCCGCGCCGGCAGGTCGGTCGGCACGCCCGCGGTCTAAAGGGGGTGGTGGACCGAACCCCGACGGCGCCGGCATCCAGGATCCGGTGATTCTACGCCGGTCGACGGTCAACTGGTAATGCCACTTGACCAATCGCCGGTGCCGGATTAGCCTTTGCCGATACCCGCCCGGCGGGGCTCTCCAGCGGCGGATCGGCCTCTGCCGGCTACGGCCGTGGCGCCGCGGGCGGAGCACCGGCCCGGTCGTCTTCTCCATCCGTCCGATCATGCCCTTCCAAAGCATCGAGCCCCGCCGCCTGTACCGCCAGATCGCCGACCAGATCCGTACCTTGATCGGTTCCGGCGAGTTTCCAGCGGGGTCGCGGCTGCCGTCGGAGCGGGATCTTGCCAAGCAGCTGGGCGTGTCCCGGCCGTCGGTGCGCGAGGCGCTGATCGCGCTGGAGGTCGAGGGCCTGGTGGAAGTGCGGATCGGCTCGGGCATCTACGCGCTGGAGCAGGCCGGGCGGCCGGCCGCGCCGGCGTCCGGGGCGGCGGCACCGGTCGAGGCCGAGGCGGGACCGTTCGAGCTCCTGCGCGCTCGCTACGTGATCGAGAGCGAGTGCGCGGCGCTGGCCGCGAAGACCGCGAAAAAACAGCAGGTCCAGGCGATCGAGGCGGCGCTGGACGAGATGCAGGGCGAGATGCTGGGCAGCGTCCCGGCGCTCGGCGGCGACCGGCTGTTTCACCTGCGCATCGCCGAGGCGACCGGCAACGGCGCGCTGGTGGCGGTGGTCAAGATGCTGTGGGAGGAGCGGACCGGACCTCTCTACCAGCGGCTGGAGGAGCACTACGACTCGCCCGGACTCTGGAACGCGGCGATGGCCGAGCACCGGGCGGTGCTGAAGGCGATCGCGGCGCGCGACCCGGCCGGGGCGCGCAGCGCGATGCAGCGCCACCTGAACCACGCCTACAAGCGGTTTTCCACCGGCTGGGACAGTCTCAAGTAACATTGCCCTTTTCGCCACCGCCCCCGGCGCTCGGGCCGGCGGGACGAGCCGGACCAGGAGGAAACACCATGCTTGCCTGCAGAATCCACGCCAAGGAAGACCTGCGCATCGAGCCCGTGGCCACACCCGAGCCGGGGCCCGGCGAGGTGCTGGTGCAGCTCGGCGCCGGCGGGATCTGCGGCTCCGACCTCCACTACTACTTCGAGGGCCGCAACGGCTCGTTCGTCGTCCGCGAGCCGCTGATACCGGGGCACGAGGCGTCCGGCGTCGTCGCCGCGGTCGGCCCGGGGGTCACGCGGGTCAAGGTCGGCGACCGGGCCGCGATCAGCCCGTCGCACGCCTGCGGCAAGTGCGAGTACTGCCGGCAGGGGCGCGAGCACCTGTGCACGAGCATGCGCTTCCTCGGCAGCGCGAGCCTCTTCCCGCACGTCCAGGGGATGTTCCAGGAATACTTCGTGATGGGCGAACGGCAGATCTACCCGGCGACCGGCGACGTCTCGCTGGGCGAGCTCGCGTTCGCCGAGCCGCTGGCCGTCGCCCTGCACGCGCTCAACCGCGGCAAGTCGCTGCTGGGCAAGTCGGTGCTCGTCACCGGCGCCGGCACCATTGGCTGCCTGATGGTGATGGCCGCGCGGCTCGCCGGAGCGGCCAAGGTCACGGTCAGCGACGTCCTCGACCGGCCGCTCGCCAAGGCGCTCGAAGTCGGCGCCGACGTCGCGCTGCG
>DATIUK010000174.1:0-4764 GCA_035466885.1 Casimicrobiaceae bacterium | reverse complement strand
CCTGCGCGAAGAAGGCATGGCGGTGACGGTCTGCACCGGGATTTCGTGCCCCGCGCAGGTCACCGGCCGCATCCGGCACTGGGCGAGCCGCACCGCGCTCGACATCGAAGGGCTGGGCGAGAAGCTCGCGCAACAGCTGTTCGACGCGAAGCTGGTCGCCACCCTGCCCGACCTCTACACGCTGAGCCTGCCGAAGCTGATGTCGCTCGACCGGATGGGCGAGAAGTCGGCGGCCAACGTGGTCGCGGCCATCGCCGCGAGCCGTCGCACGACGCTGCAGCGCTTCGTGTATGCCCTGGGCATCCGCCACGTCGGCGAGGCAACGGCGCGCGACCTCGCTCAGCACTTCGGCAGCCTCGACGCCCTGATGGCGGCCGACGTCGACACGCTGCAGGGCGTTCGCGACGTCGGACCTGTGCTCGCCGAGAGCATCGTCCGGTTCTTCGGCGAGACGCACAACCGCGACGTGATCGGCGCGCTGCGCGCAGCAGGGGTCCGCTGGGACGAAGGCGCGCCGCCGGCGCGCGCGACGGGCCCGCTCGTCGGCCGCACCCTGGTGCTGACAGGAACGCTGCCGCATCTCACCCGGGACGAGGCGAAATCGCGGATCGAAGCCGCCGGCGGCAAGGTCGCCGGCAGCGTCTCCGGGCGCACCGACTACGTCGTCGCCGGCGCCGATGCGGGCAGCAAGCTCGCGCGCGCGGCGGAGCTCGGCGTGCCGGTGCTCGACGAGGACGGGCTGCTGGCATTGCTCGCGGCACCCGGTCCGGACAATTCAACCGACGTGCGACGCTGAGGAGCGAACATGCGCAAAGTCACCAAGGCGGTGTTTCCCGTGGCGGGGATGGGAACCCGCTTCCTGCCGGCCACCAAGGCGAGCCCGAAGGAGATGCTCCCGATCGTCGACAAGCCGCTGATCCAGTACGCGGTCGAGGAGGCGGCGGCGGCCGGCATCACCGACATGATCTTCATCACCGGCCGCAACAAGCGGGCGATCGAGGACCACTTCGACAAGGCCTACGAGCTCGAGACCGAGCTGTTGCTGCGCGACAAGAAGGCGCTGCTCGCGCTGGTCCACTCGGCGACGCCGCTGGGCATCAACTGCATCTACATCCGCCAGACCGAGGCGCTCGGGCTGGGCCACGCCGTGCTGTGCGCGGCGCCGGTCGTCGGCGACGAGCCCTTCGCGGTGCTGCTCGCCGACGACCTGATCGACGCCGACGTGCCGGTGCTGCGACAGATGACCGACCTGGTCGCCGCCGAGGGGTGCTCGGCGATCGGCGTGATGCAGGTCGCGCCGGAAGAGACGTCGAGCTACGGCATCGTCGAGACGCTGGCGCCGGGCGACCGCGCGTCGCCGATCCAGCGGATCGTCGAGAAGCCGCGCCCGGGCACCAGTCCGTCGACGCTGGCCGTCGTCGGCCGCTACGTGCTCACACCCCGGATCTTCCATCATCTGCGCACGATGCCGGCCGGCGCCGGCGGCGAGATCCAGCTCACCGACGGGATCGCCCGGCTGCTCGGCGAGGAGAAGGTTCTCGCCTACGCCTTCGAAGGGCGGCGCTACGACTGCGGCGCCAAGCTCGGCTACCTCGAGGCGACCGTCGACTTCGGCCTGAAGCACCCCGAGCTCGCCGACGAATTCGCCGCCTACCTGCGGGCGCGCTGCAAATGACGCTGTCCGAGCTTCGTTACATCGTCGCCGTCGCGCAGGAGCTCAATTTCGGCCGCGCGGCGCAGAAGTGCTTCGTATCCCAGCCGGCGCTGTCGGTGGCCATCGCCAAGCTCGAGGACGAGCTCGGCGCCCAGCTCTTCGAGCGCGGCAAGGGCGAGGTCGGCGTCACCCCGGTCGGCGAGCGCGTCGTCGAGCAGGCGCAGCGGGTGCTGGAGGAGGCGTCGCGGATCAAGGAGATCGCCAGGGCGGGGCGCAACCAGCTCGCGGGCACGCTCAAGCTGGGCGTCATCTACACGGTGGCCCCGTACCTGCTGCCGGACCTCATTCCCAGACTGCACCAGATCGCGCCGCAGATGCCGCTCGACATCGAGGAGAACCTGACCGAGAACCTCGAGGTCGAGTTGAAGAGCGGGCGTCTCGACGCGGCGATCATCGCTCTGCCGTTCGACCCACCGGGGGTGATCACCGAGTTCCTCTACGAGGAGCCCTTTCAGGTGGTCGTGCCGCAGGGACACAAGTGGGCGAAGCGCAAGTCGGTGGGCGCGGCCGACCTGGCCGGCGAGTCCGCGATCCTGCTCGGGGTCGGTCACTGCTTCCGCGACCAGGTGCTCGACGCCTGCCCGGAGCTGAATCGCGCCGACTCGCACGTGACGCGAACGAGCTCGCTGGAGACGGTTCGCAACATGGTGGCCTCGGGCCTGGGCATCTCGGTGCTGCCGCGCGACGCGCTGACACCGAAGTACCACAGCCAGCTGGTGGTCCCGGTCCCCTTCGCGCGCCCGGCGCCGTCGCGGCGGGTGGCGATCGCCCATCGCAGGAGCTTTCCGCGTCCCGAGGCGATCGCGGCGATCCGCACCGCGGTCGCCGCGTGCAGGCCGGCGCCTCCGGCGCGGCGTCGCTGACTCCGCGCCGTTGCGCTGCCCTTGGTTGCAGCGCGACAATCGGATCACGCAAGTCGCGGCGCGGCAGGCAAAAAAAAGGGTTGCGCTTGCACGCAACCCTCGGTTCAACGTGGTGGGCGATACTGGGTTCGAACCAGTGACCCCTGCCGTGTGAAGGCAGTGCTCTACCGCTGAGCTAACCGCCCCGCGAACCCAGACAGGAGTGGCGATTAGACCATAGCCGGGAAAGCAGGGTCAAACCGATCCGGCGAAGGTGTTCATGCGTGTCATGGACAAAAATGTTCTAAATTGGGGCGTGATTTGCACCGCATTGGTGCATATTCTGGTTGTTGCGCCGCAACCTATCACTAACTATCGAATTTGAATGGGCAAGCTGCCTGGCGCGGTCCTTGCATTGATCCGGGGCGCACCGTCTGCAAACGTACCGAAAGCTTCCCTTGTCTGGCACCGCCTACGACGAAATGCTGACCCCTGACGGGGCAGCCAGAAGCCATTACCTGCCCTTCGCCGGCTGGCTGGAGCGGACCTCTCCCGCGCGCATCGCCCAAAAGCGCGACGAGGCCGAGCGCGCGTTTCACCGCGTCGGCATCACCTTTGCGGTGTACGGCGACGAGGGTGGAACCGAGCGCCTGATTCCCTTCGACATCGTTCCGCGGATCATTCCCGCAGAGGACTGGAAGCTGCTCGAGCGCGGCCTGCGGCAGCGCGTGCACGCACTCAACCTCTTCCTGCACGACATCTACCACGACCAGGCGATCCTCAAGGCCGGTCGGCTGCCGCCGGAGCGGGTCGTCGGCAACCCGCAGTTCCGCTCCGAGATGATCGGGATGGACGTTCCGGGCGGCATCTACGCGCACATCGCCGGCGTCGACGTCGTCCGCGCCGGCGCGGGCGAGTACTACGTTCTCGAGGACAACCTGCGCGTCCCGTCGGGCGTGTCGTACATGCTCGAGAACCGCAAGATGATGATGCGGCTGTTTCCGGAGCTCTTCGCCACGCAGGCGATCCGCCCGGTCCAGCACTACCCGGACCTGCTGCTCGAGAACCTGCGGACCGTCGCGCCGGCCGGGGAGGAGATGCCGACCGTCGCCGTGCTGACGCCCGGCGCGTACAACTCGGCGTACTACGAGCACGCGTTCCTCGCCCAGCAGATGGGCGTCGAGCTCGTCGAGGGCCCGGACCTCTTCGTCCAGAACGACACGGTCTTCATGCGCACCACGCGTGGACCGCAGCGGGTCCACGTCCTCTACCGCCGCGTCGACGACGACTTCCTCGATCCGCGCGCCTTCCGCGACGACTCGATGATCGGCGTGCCCGGCCTGTTCGCCGCCTACCGCGCCGGCCGGGTGACGCTCGCCAACGCCATCGGCACCGGCGTGGCCGACGACACGTCGATCTACCCCTACGTCGGCGAGATGATCCGCTTCTACCTCAACGAGGAGCCGGTCCTCAACAACGTGCCGACCTACCTCTGCCACCGCGAGGACGACCGTTCCTACGTGCTCGCGCACCTCGACGAGCTGGTGGTCAAGGAAACGCACGGCGCCGGCGGCTACGGGATGCTGGTGGGTCCGGCGTCGACCGCGGCGGAGCGCGAGACGTTCCGGGCGCGCATCCTGGCCAATCCCGAGCTGTACATCGCGCAGCCGACGCTGGCGTTGTCGACCTGCCCGACGTTCGTCGAGTCGGGGCTCGCTCCCCGGCACATCGACCTGCGCCCCTACGTGCTGTCGGGTCGCAACGTGAACCTGGTGCCCGGCGGACTCACCCGGGTCGCGCTGCGCGAAGGATCGCTGGTGGTCAACTCGTCGCAGGGCGGCGGCACCAAGGACACCTGGGTGCTGGCCGGATAGGGCCTGTTCACGCTATGGACGCGAACGCGAACGGGTGGCTTGGGGCGCCAATCAAGGCGCCCGACGAAGCGAAGACCGGGCATCTTCGCGAGGAGGGCAACGATGAGTGGCGCCCCAAGCCACCCGTTCCCTTCGGGTTGCTGCCGAAAACGCCCGGCGCGGTGTTGCGCAGTCTCGCCGGGTGCCCGACCCGGCTTCGCCTGCGCGCCTTGCGCGGGGCGTTTTCGGCTGCGCATCGCGCTCGTGCCCATAACGTGAACAGGCCCTAGGGACGCAAGGGATGCTCTGCCGCACCGCCAACGAGCTCTTCTGGATGGCCCGCCACATCGAGCGG
>DATIUK010000173.1:0-4900 GCA_035466885.1 Casimicrobiaceae bacterium | reverse complement strand
GCTCTTCGGCAGGTCGAGGTGAACGACGAAGCGGACGTCGGGCTTGTCGATACCCATGCCGAACGCGATGGTCGCCACCATGATCACCCCGTCGTTGCGCAGGAAGCGCAGCTGGTGGGCGCGCCGGTCGTCGGCGTCCATGCCGGCGTGATAGGGCAGCGCGGCGAAGCCCGCCTTCGCGAGCCAAGCGGCGGTGGCGTCGACCTTCCGGCGCGACAGGCAATAGACGATGCCCGCCTCGCCCGGGTGCTGAGCGAGGAACGCGAGCAACTGCGGCCGCTCGTCGTCGCGCTCGGCGATCGCGTAGCGGATGTTGGGCCGGTCGAAGCTGGCGACGAACTCGCGCGCGTCCTGTAGCCCCAGCCGGTCGCGGATCTCCTGCCGGGTCGACGCGTCGGCGGTGGCGGTGAGGGCGATCCGGGGCGCGCCGGGGTAGCGCTCGGCGAGCACCGACAGCCGCAGGTACTCGCTGCGGAAGTCGTGCCCCCACTGCGACACGCAGTGCGCCTCGTCGATGGCGAAGAGCGCCAGCCGGTGGCTGTCGCGAAGCTCGTCCAGGAGCGCGAGGAAGCGCGGCGTCAAGAGGCGCTCGGGGGCGACGTAGAGGAGCTTGACCGTCCCGGCGTGGACGTCGCGCTCGACTCGTGCCGCGGTCTGCGCGTCCTGGGACGAGTTGAGGAACGCCGCGGCGACACCCAGTTCGCGGAGTGCGTCGACCTGGTCCTGCATCAGCGCGATCAGCGGGGAGACGACGACACCGACGCCGTCGCGGACGAGTGCGGGAACCTGGTAGCAGACCGACTTGCCGCCCCCCGTCGGCATCAGCACGATCGCGTCGCCACCCGCGGCGACGTGCTCGACGATCGCCTGCTGCTCTCCGCGGAAGGCCGGGTGGCCGAAGACCCGGCGCAGGATCTCGACGGGGTCCGGCATCGCGCCGGTCGCCGTCGCGGCGGCGTATCCGTCCGGCGGGTGGCCGCGACCTCCCGGCACGGTGTCTAGCCGACCGCGTCGAGCGCGTGCTCGAGGCTCGCCACCGTGCGCTCGACGTTCTGCAGCTTGTCGAGGCCGAACAGGCCGATCCGGAACGTGCGGAAGTCGGAAGGCTCGTCGCACTGCAGCGGCACGCCAGCCGCGGTCTGCAGCCCCTGAGCCGCGAACTTGCGCCCGTTGTGGAGGTCGGGGTCGTCGGTGTAGCTCACGACGACGCCGGGCGCCTCGAAGCCCGGGGCGGCGACGCTCGCGAATCCGCGGCGGGCGAGCGCGTCGCGGACGCGGTTCCCGAGCTCCCACTGCTCGGCGCGCGCGCGCTCGAAGCCGTGGCGCCGGATCTCGGCCATCGTGTTGCGCAGGCGCCGCAGGCTGTCGGTGGGAAGTGTCGCGTGATAGGCATGGCCACCCTTGAGGTAGGCGTCCATGATGTCCTTCCAGCGGGCGAGGTCGCAGGCATAGCTCGTGCTTGTCGTCATGCCCAGCAGCGTCGTCGCCCGCTCGCTCAGCATCACGAGCGCGCAGCACGGCGAGGCGCTCCAGCCCTTTTGCGGGGCGCTGATCAGGACATCGACCCCGGTCGCCTTCATGTCGACCCAGATGGCGCCGGAGGCCACGCAGTCGAGGACGAACAGGCCGCCCACCGCGTGCACGGCGTCGGCGACGGCGCGCAGGTAATCGTCCGGCAGGATCATTCCGGATGCCGTTTCCACGTGCGGCGCGAACACGAGGTCCGGCCGCCGTTCGGCGATCGTCGCGACGACCTCGCCGAGCGGCGGCGGCGCGTAGGGCGCCTGGCGACCGTCGGCGACCGGGTGCGCCTTCAGCACCGTCGACTCGGCGGGAATGCGGCCACGGTCGAAGATCTGCGACCAGCGGTAGCTGAACCAGCCGTTGCGGATAACGAGGCACCGGCGATCGGTGGCGAACTGCCGCGCGACCGCTTCCATGCCGAAGCTGCCGCTGCCGGGCACGACAACTGCCGCCTGCGCGGCGTAGACCTCGGTGAGCGTCGCCGAGATGTCGCGCATGACCTGCTGGAACGCCTGCGACATGTGGTTGAGGCCGCGGTCGGAGAAGACGACCGAATACTCGAGCAGTCCCTGGGGGTCGACGTCGGGGCGTAGTCCTGGCATGTCCGGCTCCGGCAGGTGGGGGGGTGGCGTTGCCGCGGACGGCGAGCTTAGCACGGTGGCCGCAGGCGCCGCCGCGAGCGGCTATATCGATGTAGCTGCAGGGCATTTCACAACCTCGGCCTCGACGGGCAGAATCCGCGTCCCGAATCGCCACCACGGAGCGCCCATGCACCGACTCGTCGCCGTCTTCTCCCTGCTGGCCGCTCTGGCGTTGCCGGCGCTCGCCGCACCGCCGCTGCTCACCCCGGCCGAGCTCAATGGTCTCTCGGCCAACCCGCAGGTTCGCATCCTGGACATCCGCGATCCCGCAGCGTATGCCGCGCAACACATCCCGGGCGCGCTTTCCGCGCCCTACGGCGCCTGGCGCGGACCGGCGACCAACCCCGGCGAGTTGCCGCCATTGCCCGATCTCGAGGCATTGGTCCGGCGACTGGGCCTCACCCCCGACACCCATGTCGTCGTCGTGTCCAGCGGGGCGGACGCCACCGACTTCGGCGCCTCCGCGCGCGTCTACTGGACGCTCAAGGTGCTGGGGCTGAAGGAGCTCTCGGTGCTGAACGGTGGCCAGAAGGCCTGGGCGGCGGCCGGTCTGCCGCAGGACGACCGGACGCCGAGCGTGACCGCGAGCAGCTATGTGCCGACGCTCGACGCCAGCCTCATCGCCTCGCGCGCGGAGATCGCCGCGCTGGCCGGCAGCGGCAAGGCGACGCTCATCGACGCACGCCCGGCGGCGTTCTACAAGGGCGAGGCCCGGCACCAGGCGGCCAAGGTTCCGGGCACCATCCGCGGCGCAGTCAACGTCGAACATGCGACGTGGTTCAATCCGGGGACGGCGACCTTCGTCACCGCCGACGAGGCGAAGAGGCTCGCCGCCGCGACGCCGCTCGACCCCGCGCGCGACACCGTATCGTTCTGCAACACCGGGCACTGGGCGGCGACAAACTGGTTCGCGCTGTCCGAGGTGCTCGGGCAGGAGCACGTCAGGCTCTACGCCGGGTCGATGGTCGACTGGACGCAGGATCCGGCCGCGCTGCCGATGGACAACGTGCCGAACCGCTTCGAGCAGCTCTACGGCGACTTCAAGCTCTGGGCCGACCGGACGTTCAACTGATTCGCACCCCCCCGTGCGCCGACCCCTGATCGCGGCCGCGACGGGCGCGTTCTTCCTCGCGCTGCTGTGGTTCGTTTCGGTGCGCCAGGCGTTGCTGCTGCTCGTCGGGGTCGGGATGGGGGCAACGCTCGCCGGCGCGCGGTTCGGCTTCACCACCGGCTGGCGCCGGCTGGTCGTGGCGCGCGACGCCAGCGGCATCCTCGGCCAGCTGCTGCTGCTCGCCGTGGCGGCGGCGCTCGCGATGCCGCTGCTCGCGCGCTTCCCGGAGCTGCGACCGGCGCTGGGTCCACCCAGCGTGAGTCTCGTGGTCGGCGCGTTCGTGTTCGGACTGACGATGCAGATCGCCGACGGCTGCGGATCCGGAACGCTGTACAAGGCCGGGATGGGCGTGCCGCTCAGCATGGCGGTCCTGCCGCTGTTCGCGCTGGGCAGCTTTCTCGGCGCCGAGCACGTCGACGCGTGGCTGCGCCTTGGCAGCGTGGCGCCGGTGGGACTGGTGGAGGAGCTGGGGCCGGGTGCAGCGCTCTTGGCAACGTTCGTCGGCCTCGCGGGCACGGCGTGGCTCGTTGGGCGCCGCGCCGGCGCGGGTGCCTGGCGGCTGGAGCGGCGCTGGGTGATCGGCGCGGTCGCGCTGGCGCTCCTCGCGACCCTCAACCTGGTCATCGCCGGCCAGCCTTGGGGCGTGGTCTTCGGCTTCGGGTTGTGGGGCGCGAAGCTCGCGCAGGCGGCGGGCGTCCTCGACCCGGCCGCCAGCAGCTTCTGGAGCCAGCCGGGCAACGCCCGCATCCTTGCGCAGTCGGTACTGCTGGACATAACGACAATCACCAACCTCGGGGTCTTCGCCGGCGCGCTGTGGTTCGCCGATGACGCGGCGGCCGCGCAGCGGCTCACCGCGGCGCAGTGGGCGGCAGGTCTCGTTGCCGGCCTGCTGATGGGCTACAGCTCGCGGCTTGCGTTCGGCTGCAACGTCGGCGCGATGATCTCCGGCATTTCGACCGGCAGCCTGCACGGCTGGATCTGGGTGGCTACCGCGTTCTGCGGCACGCTCTTCGGCATTCGCATCCGGCACCGCCTGGGCATGTGAGGCGCGATGAACACGGCAACCGCCCGCTGGGTCTTCTGGTGCGCGATCGCGGCGTTTCTCGCCTGGGACTGGGGCCGGTCGCCGCCGATCAACGTCCGGCTCGAGCCGCCGCTGCTCGCGGCCGGGTCCGGGCAGGCGAGCGAGGGTGGCCACTGCTCGGCGACCCGCTAGCCGCTGTCGCGGGCCGCGACCGCGACTGCTCACTCGATGCGGCAGGCCTCGGCGAAGTCGAGCCGCGGGTTGCGCGGGTGGAGCCTCGCGGCGTCGCCGTGGCCGAGGTTGCACAGGAAGTTCGACTTGACCTTGCCGTCCGGGAAGAACGCCGCGTCGACCTTGGCGGCGTCGAACCCGCCCATCGGCCCGCAGTCGAGCCCGAGCGCGCGCGCGGCGATGATCAGGTAGGCGCCCTGCAGCGTCCCGCCGCGGAACGCGTTGCTGCGGATGTGCTCGGCGGACTTGCCGGCGTACCAGCTCCTCGCGTCGGTGTGCGGGAACAGTCGCGGCAGCTTCTCGTAGAACTCGAGGTCGTAGGCGATGATCGCCGTGACCGGCGCCGCCATCGTCTTGTCGACGTTGCCC
>DATIUK010000172.1:0-8928 GCA_035466885.1 Casimicrobiaceae bacterium | reverse complement strand
GGTGCGCGCCGCTGATCGCTACAGTCCCGAGCACGCGGGGCTCGAGCTCCTCGCGCGCTCGCTGCGGCACCTCCTGCGTCGGAACTACCTGACGATCGCGCTGCTGACCCGGGTCGGGCCGGGAGGACTCCAGCGCAAGCGTCTCGAGGAGCTGATGCAGATGCGCACGCCGCGGCTTTCGCTGCTGTTCGAGTTCGCGCCGCCGGATTTCTACGAGCGCTCGACGTTCGCTTCCTACATCGACACGCTGCTGGAGACGGGACTGATCCGCGAGGATGCCGACGGCGCGCTGCACCTCGACGAGCACACGCGCAAATGGGAGCGCTACGTCGAGCGGCTGCTGCCGGCGGACGCGGTGCTCGCCATCCGGCGGGTCGCCGTCGACCACGCATCGTGAGTCGTGACTCGCCCCGGCGCGCGCATCGGATGATGCAGCCGAGACGGATCGCCTGATGGCCGGCCTCCCGGCGCCGGAGACGATGACGCACCTCGCCGTCCCGGGAGCGTGCCGATTGCGGCCGGGTGGCGATCCGACTTATATTTGCGCACTCGCCGGGCCGGCCCATTGCGATCGCAACGGCCGGCCGCAGCAGGACCCACGAAACCGGAGGACTCGATGTTGCGCTCGATGTCGTTGCTGCTGTTGCTGCCGTTCGTCTTCGGGGCCTCGGCGCCGATGGCGCAGACGAAGAAGCCCGCGCCTGCAGCCAGGGTTCCCGCGGCGAAGGACAGTTCCATCGGCGTCAATGTCTACCTGCGGGATGCCAACAAGAACGAGGTGCTGCTCGGCACGCGCATCTGGCCGGACCATCCCGACTACAACGCCGCAGCGCTGCAGCGCTTCTTTGCCGTGATGAAAGCGCTCGAGCCCGCCTACAAGCAGGACGACGACGTTGCCTACACGTGGGCGACCAAGGGCCGGGTGACCAAGTGCAGCATCTACCTGGAGTCGCCCGCAGCGGGGGGCAAGCCCGGCACCGTCGCGATGGTCGGCTGCGAAGCGAACGGCGTGAGTTCGCTGCCTGCCCCTTCGGCCGCCGACCCCAAGGGTTCGATCAGCTCGTCGCAGGATCCCAAGCACATCAGCGACGTGATGGACCTGTTCAGGAAGCAGGCGGAGCGCGCCAGGAGCACGCTGGCGAAGCAGTGACGCCCTTGCGCCGGACTCGCGACGCGCCGCCCGCTGCCGGCGGGGGTATTCGTAGCGCCGACGCGGCGCCGGGTTGCTCTCGCGGCACGTAGGTTTGCGCCGACGCAAAGTCGGCCGCGAGCAGGGTTGCTACACTGGACGCCTGATCGAGCCGGATCAGGGGGGTGGTCGTTCCCGCCGGCCGTTTTCCGGCACTCCCGCGGCGCTGGAAGCGTCCAGGGACATCGCTCCCACCGGTTCCACCCGTCCTGCGTCCCCACCCGCCATGCCGTGCCGCCGTGCCGCCGCCCTCGCGCCTCCTTCCGGAGACGCCCGGCCGCAGCGCGCGCCGACACGTCGTCGCCGGTGACGGCCGCACCCAACCTGCTGCATTGCAGCATCCCTCCAGGAGAATACCCATGACGTCACACGTGATCCCGTCTTACCTGTCGAAAGACGATCTGGGGCCCTGGGGCGTGTTCCTGCAGCAGATCGACCGGGTGACGCCGTACCTGGGCGAGCTCGCCTTCTGGGTCGAGTCGCTGAAGCGACCCAAGCGGATCCTGATCGTCGACGTGCCGATCAAGATGGACGACGGTACGGTCCACCATTTCGAAGGCTACCGCGTCCAGCACAGCACTTCGCGCGGGCCCGGCAAGGGCGGGGTGCGCTTCCACCAGGGCGTGACGCTGTCCGAGGTGATGGCGCTGGCCGGCTGGATGACGGTCAAGAATGCCGCGATCGGCGTCCCCTTCGGCGGGGCCAAGGGCGGGGTGCGGGTCGACCCGCGCGGGCTGTCGATGGAGGAGCTGGAGCGCATCACCCGGCGTTACACCAGCGAGATCGGCTTCCTGATCGGGCCGGACAAGGACATCCCGGCGCCCGACGTCAACACCAACGAGCGCGTGATGGCGTGGATGATGGACACCTACTCGGTGAACCAGGGCCGCACGTCCACCGGCGTGGTCACCGGCAAGCCGATCTCGCTCGGCGGCAGCCTCGGGCGCCACGATGCCACCGGCCGCGGGGTGTTCGTCGTCGGCCAGGCGGCGGCGAAGCAGCGCGGGGTGCCGATTCCCGGCGCGCGCGTCTGCGTCCAGGGCTTCGGCAACGTCGGGGCGGTCGCCGCCCGAGGCTTCGCCGATGCCGGCGCCAAGGTGACGACGATCCAGGACGTGTCGGGCACGATCCACAACCCGCGCGGCCTCGACGTGCACAAGCTGATCGAGATGGTCGACGCCGGCCGGCACATCGTCGAATACCGCGATGCCGAGGTGATCGAGAACGACCAATTCTGGCGCATCGAGTCCGAGTTCCTGGTGCCCGCGGCGCTGGAACAGCAGATCACCGCCGCCAATGCGGGACAGATCCGCACCAGGATCCTGCTCGAGGGCGCCAACGGCCCGACGACCCCCGAGGCCGACGACATCCTCAACGCGAACGGTGTTCTGGTGGTGCCCGACGTGCTGGCCAACGCCGGCGGCGTGACAGTCAGCTACTTCGAATGGGTCCAGGACTTCTCGAGCTATTTCTGGTCCGAGGAGGAGATCAACAAGCGCCTGGACAAGATCATGTCCGAAGCCTACGCGGCGATTTCGGAAACCGCCGAGCTCGAGAAGGTGACTCTACGCACGGCCACATACATCGTCGCCTGCAAGCGGGTGCTCGCCGCCCGCCAGCTGCGCGGGCTCTACCCCTGAGCCCCGGCCTTGGCGAACGATCCGCGCGTGCTGTTCGCCGCCGAGCGCACGCTGCTCGCGTGGCTGCGCTCGTCGATCTCGCTGACCGCGCTCGGCTTCGCCGTCGCCAAGTTCGGGCTGATCGCCGAGACCCTGCGCGGAACGCCGCCGACGCCGTCGCAGCACCTGGCGACACTGGCGATCGGCGTCGGGCTGGTGGTCGCGGGCATGCTGATGAACCTGCTGGCGATCTGGCAGTACCGGGTCGCCCTGCGCAACGTGGCGGCGGCGGACTTCCCGCCCGGCTACCGTCCGCACGCCGTCGAACTGGTCGCCGCCGGAGTGTCGATCCTCGGCCTGCTGCTGGGGGTGTACCTGGTCGCGTTTTGACGGCAGCCGCGGCACGGGTCGACGACTGCCGGTATCATCGATGCCGACAGCCGGCTTGAACGCACCATGCGCTTCACCATCGCGACCTACAACATCCACAAGGGGTTCACGCAGCTCAACCGGCGGATGGTGATCCACGAGCTGCGCGACCGCCTGGTCGGGCTCGACCCGGACATCCTGTTCCTGCAGGAGGTCGTCGGCGGCCACGAGCGGCATGCGGCGCGGCACGTCGACTGGCCGGTCAAGCCCCAGCACGAGTTCATCGCCGGCTCGGTCTGGCGCGAGGTCGCCTACGGCAAGAACGCGATCCACCGCCATGGCCACCACGGCAACGCCGTGCTGTCGCGCTTCCCGATCGTCGCCCACGAGAACCAGGACATCTCGGCGCATCCGTTCGAAAGCCGGGGCCTGCTGCATTGCGAGATCCGGCTGGGCCGCAACCGCCCGTCGCTGCACTGCATCAACGTCCACCTGGGCCTCTTCGAGCGCGGGCGGCAATGGCAGCTGCGGGCCCTGTGCGAGCGCATCGCGGCCACGGTGCCCAAGGATTCGCCGCTGGTGATCGCCGGCGACTTCAACGACTGGCGGCACAAGGCGAACCGGATGCTGGTCGACGAGCTCGGGGTCGACGAGGTGTTCGAGTCCGTCAAGGGCCGTCCCGCGCGCACGTTTCCCTCGGTGCTGCCGATGTTCCGCCTCGACCGCATCTACGCCCGCGGCCTCGCCATCGTCGACGCGCACGTCCACTGCGTGTTTCCACGGGCGCGGCTGTCCGATCACGCGGCGCTGGCCGCGACCTTCGAGACGCCCAAGCGCGCACGATGAACCGCTTCACGCCGGGCAACCGCGTGGCGTTGCTGCGCAGCGGCGGCGAGTACTTTCCGGCGCTGGTCGGGGCGATCGAGCATGCCGAGCGCGAGGTCTGGCTCGAGACCTACATCTACGCCGACGACGAGTCGGGCCGCAACGTCACCGAGGCGCTGATGCGCGCGGCGCAGCGGGGCGTGCAGGTCCGGGTGCTGGTCGACGGCTGGGGCGCCAAGCACTACCTGACGGCCGCGATCGAGGCAGACCTGACGCGGGCCGGGGTCGAGCTCCTCATCTACCGGCCGGAGGTCGCGCCCTGGCAGTTCCGCTCGCACCGGCTGCGGCGGCTGCACCGCAAGGTCTGCCACGTCGACGGGCGCGTCGCCTTCGTCGGCGGCATCAACATCATCGACGACATGAACACGCCGGGGCAGAAGCCGCCCCGCGTGGACTTCGCCGTGCGCGTCGAGGGACCGGTTCTGGCGCCGATCGTGCGCACGATGCAGCGGGTGTGGGCGGTCAACGAGCTGGTCCAGTTCCGGCGCAGCGAGCTGCAGTTGTTTCCGTCGCCGCGGCGGGGCGTCCGCGTCGGCGCGCAGACCGCGAAGTTCGTGATCCGCGACAACCTCCGGCACCGGCACGACATCGAGATCGCCTACCTGGCGGCGATCCGCACCGCGAAGACCGAGATCGTCATCGCCAACTCGTACTTCTTTCCCGGCATGCGCTTCCGCCGCGCGCTGATCGCCGCGGCGGGCCGTGGCGTCGCCGTGACGCTGCTGCTGCAGGCGCGCGTCGAGTACGTGCTGCTGCATTACGCAAGCCGCGCGCTGTACGGCCAGCTGCTCGCCGCGGGCGTGCGCATCCGCGAGTACGAGCGGTCGTTCCTGCACGCCAAGGTCGCCGTCGTCGACGTCAACTGGGCCACCGTCGGCTCCTCGAACATCGACCCCTACAGCCTGCTGATGGCGCGCGAGGCCAACCTCGTCGTGCGCGACCCGGACTTCGCCGGCCAGCTGCGGCAGGAGCTCGGGCGCATGATCGACGATGGCGCGCGGGCGGTCGAGCGCCAGGACTGGGAGCGCCGGCCGCGTCTGTACAAGGGCGTCATCTGGATCGCCTACGGGATCGTGCGGGTCGCGATGGGCCTCCTGGGCTACGGCGGGAACGAGTGGTTCCGCGGCCCGTCGAAGAAACGGTTGCCGAAGGACGGTCGGATGCCGCGCTGAACCCGCCCGGCAACGGACCGGCCGGCGCGCGATAATGCGCAGGCCGGCCCCGGATCCCGCGCTGCCGGCGCGAACCCCGCACGCCCGCCCTCGCCACGACATGCGCCGCCACGCCTCCTCCACGAACCCGCCGCCGGGCAGCGCATCGCGCGGCGACTTCCGCACCGTCGGCACGCTCCTGCCCTACCTCTGGGCGTGGAAGGGACGGGTGATCGCGGCGCTGGCCGCGCTCGTCGCCGCCAAGGTCGCCAACGTCGGCGTCCCGGTGCTGCTGAAGGAGATCGTCGACGCCCTCGACCGCGAGTCCGCGCTGCTCGCCGTGCCGTTCGCGCTGCTCGTCGCCTACGGCCTGCTGCGGCTGTCGACGACGCTGTTCACCGAGTTGCGCGAGCTCCTGTTCGCCAAGGTGACGCAGCGCGCGGTGCGCAACATCGCGCTCGAGGTGTTCCGCCACCTGCACGCGCTTTCGCTGCGCTTCCACCTGTCGCGCCAGACCGGCGGCCTCACCCGCGACATCGAGCGCGGAACGCGCGGGATCTCGACGCTGATCAACTTCATGCTGTTCTCGATCCTGCCGACGCTGGTCGAGATCGCCCTGGTGACGGCGATCCTGATCGCCCGCTACGACTGGACCTTCGTCGCGATCACCTTCGCGGCGCTCGCGCTCTACATCGTCGTCACGGTCCGGATCACCGAGTGGCGCACCGGCTTCCGGCGGCAGATGAACGAGCTCGACTCGCGGGCGAACACCCGCGCCGTCGACAGCCTCATCAACTACGAGACGGTCAAGTACTTCGGCAACGAGGCGTTCGAGTCCCGGCGCTACGACGAGAGCCTGCAGCGCTGGGAGGGGGCGGCGGTGAAGAGCCAGACGTCGCTGTCGCTGCTCAACGTCGTGCAGAGCGGCATCATCGCCGTCGCCGTGACGCTGATCATGTGGCGCGCGACCGCCGGCGTCGTCGCCGGCACGATGACCATCGGCGACCTGGTGCTGGTCAACGCCTTCATGATCCAGCTCTACATCCCCTTGAACTTCCTCGGCGTCATCTACCGCGAGATCAAGCAGGCGCTTGCCGACATGGAGCGGATGTTCGAGCTCGGCAAGGAGAACGCCGAGATCGCGGACGCGGAGGGCGCGCCGGCGCTCGACGTCGGCGCCGCCGAGGTCCGCTTCGAGGACGTCGAGTTCGGCTACGAGAAGAACCGGCAGATCCTCTTCGGCGTGAGCTTCACGATACCCGCCGGCCACACGGTGGCCGTGGTCGGGCCATCGGGGGCGGGCAAATCGACGCTGTCAAGGCTCCTGTTCCGCTTCTACGACGTCACCGGCGGGCGGGTGTCCATCAACGGGCAGGACATCCGGGCGGTGCGGCAGGGAAGCCTGCGGGCGGCGATCGGGATCGTGCCGCAGGACACGGTGCTGTTCAACGACACGATCGAGTACAACATCGGCTACGGCCGCCCGGGCGCCACGCACGAGGAGATCGTCGAGGCGGCCAAGCTCGCGCAGATCCACGACTTCATCGCCGGGACGCCCGAAGGCTACGCGACACCGGTGGGCGAGCGGGGACTGAAGCTGTCAGGCGGCGAGAAGCAGCGCGTCGCGATCGCCCGGGCGATCCTCAAGGATCCGCGGATCCTGATCTTCGACGAGGCCACTTCGGCGCTCGACTCCAAGTCGGAGAAGGCGATCCAGGCGGAATTGCGCAAGATCGCGCAGAACCGGACGACGCTCACGATCGCGCACCGGCTGTCGACGATCCAGGATGCCGACCTGATCCTGGTCCTCGAGCACGGCCGCATCGTCGAGCGGGGCACGCACGCGGAGCTCCTCGCCGCCGCCGGCAGCTATGCGCGGATGTGGCAGCTGCAGCAGACCGAAGGCGGCGAGGCCGGCAGCGAGGCGGTCGAGTCCGCGTCCGTCGGGTAAGCCCAGGCAGGCCCGTCACCCGATCCGCCGGCGTCCGAAGCGGGCCGCTGGCCGGTTTTCCACCGCTTTTCTCGTTGTCGCCGGGCGCAGGGCCATGCTATAAACGCGGAATATTCTCAAGCTCAATCTCATGAACCTTCGGTTTCTGATTGTTTTGACAGCATTTGCCGCGGCCGCCGCGTCGGCCGGCGGGCAGGCGCAGCCGGTATCCGCACCCGACCCGGCCAAGCTCAAGCTGGCCTCGGCGAATGCGCTCGTCATCGACGCCGACACCCAGCGGCCGCTGTACGCGAAGGGTGCCGACGAGGTCACGCCGATTGCCTCGCTCACCAAGCTGATGACCGCGATCGTCACCCTCGACTCGGGGGCGTCGCTGGACGAGGCGCTGGCGGTCGACATGGGCGACTTCGATTTCGTGAAGGGCTCGAGCTCGCGGCTGTCGCTCGGCGCGACGCTGCCGCGGCGCGAGATGCTGCGGCTGGCGCTGATGTCGTCGGAAAACCGCGCCGCCTCGACCCTCGCGCGCCACCACCCCGGCGGGGCGGGTGCCTTCGTCGCGGCGATGAACGCCAAGGCGCGCGCGCTGGGCATGACCCGCTCGCGCTTCGAGGATCCGACCGGACTCTCGCCGAACAACGTCTCCACCGCGAGCGACCTCGCCCGCCTGGTGCGCGCGTCGGCCGCATACCCGCTGATCCGCGACTTCTCGACGACGCCGTCGCACTTCGTCGAGCTGCAGCCGACCGGACGGGTGCTCGGCTTCAACAACTCCAACCGTCTGGTCTCGCTCGCCGAGTGGGACATCCAGGTGCAGAAGACCGGATACATCCGCGAAGCGGGCCGCTGCCTCGTCATGCTCGCCAACGTCGCCAGCAAGCCGATGATCATCGTGCTGCTCGACTCGGTGGGAAAGTTCACCCGGCTGGGCGACGCGCAGCGCGTCAAGCACTGGCTGGAAACGGGCGAGTCGCTGCCGATCGCCGCGACGATCGGCTACAAGGCTCCTTCGGCGCGCACGGTCACCGCCAAGGCCAAGACCGTCAAGCCGCGGACGGTCGCCAAGACCACGCCGCGCCGCCTTTAGGGCAAGCACCCCTCCGGCGGGCGCGACGCCCGCCTCCCTGCATCAGCGCTTCGGATGCGCGCCGCCGCCCGGGCGGCGCGGCTGCAGCAGGAGTTCCCGCGCGTGGGCGCGGGTCCGCTCGGTGATCTCGCTGCCCGCGAGCATCCGCGCGATCTCCTCGACCCGCGCATCGCCCGCGAGCGCCTCGACATCGGTGCGCACCGACGATGCGTCGCCCTGCTTCGCGACCCGGAAGTGCGCGTCGGCGCAGGCGGCGACCTGGGGCAGGTGGGTCACGCAGAGCACCTGCCGGCGCCGCGCAAGCGCGTGCATCAGGCGGCCGACCGTCGCCGCGACGGTGCCGCCGATCCCGACGTCGACCTCGTCGAAGATCAGCGTCGGGATCGACGCGACCTCGGCGCTCGCCGCTTCGACGGCCAGCGCGATGCGCGAGAGCTCGCCGCCCGACGCGACGCGGGCGAGCGGCGCCAGCGGCTGCTGCGGATGCCCGGAGACGCGGAACTCGACCTGCTCGAGGCCGTACGCCGCCGGCGCGGCCAGCGGCTCGAGCCCGGTCTCGAATCGCCCGCCCGCCATTGCGAGGTCCTGCATCAACGCGCCGACGCGGTCGTCGAGCTCGCTGGCGGCGAACTGGCGCTTGGCCGACAGCTGGCTTGCGAGCGCCTGGTAGTCGGCTTCCG
>DATIUK010000171.1:0-2507 GCA_035466885.1 Casimicrobiaceae bacterium | reverse complement strand
TCAGGCCGGCGAGCGGCGAGGCCGGCAGCCGCGCCGCGCTCGTCGCCGGTGCCCCCGTCGCGCGGGTCGCGGGCAGCGTGTCCATCCGCGTTGGGTCAGCGGCCATGGCGATCCTCATCGCACAGGCGCCGGACGTAGTCGACAGCGGCATCCATACCGTCGAGCACCGCGGCCGCCTGCGTGAAGTCGTGGTGGCGCGACATCGCGGTCGGCAACGCGAGGCAGCTGATGCCGGCCCCGGCCGCTGCCGCGACGCCGTGCTCGGTGTCCTCGATCGCGATGCAGCCCGCGGCCGGAAGTCCGAGCCGCTCGATTGCCAACAGGTAGCAGTCCGGTGCGGGCTTGCTGTGACGCACGTCGTCGACCGACACGACCACGGCGAAGTGCGACGCCAGGCCGTGGGCACGCAACGTCGCGTCCACGCCGAAGGCGCTGGCGCCCGTAACGACGGCGAGCCGGAGACCGAGACCGGTGAAGGTCGCGATCGCCTCGCGGACGCCGGGCAGCAGCGGAAACGCCGACCGGCGGAGGTAATCGCGCGTGGCGGCGTTCTTCGCCTCGGCGAGCGTGGCCGGGTCCTCGGCGACACCGAACCGCTGAACCAGGTCGCAGGCGTTGGCGAGGGTCGGAACGCCGGCGTAGTGTTCCCGATACTGCTGCTCGGTCAGCGCGAAGCCGTATGGCGCCAGGACCTCCTTCCAGACCAGGAAGTGGACCGGCTCGGAGTCGACCAGCGTGCCGTCGTGGTCGAACAGCACGGCGCCAAGGGCCATCGCAGATCCTCTGTACACGCTCGGGTGGCCCACCACGGCTGGGCTGACCGCCCGCTCAACGCATCGAGTGCAGCCCGATCATGTTGCCCTCGGTGTCGGTCACCAGCGCGACGAAGCCGTAGGGGCCGATCGAGAACTTGTCCCTGAACACCTGGCCGCCGCTGTCCTTCGCCCGCTTGGCTTCGACCGCGCAGTCCTCGCAGGAGAAATAGACCATCGTGCTGTTGCCGCCGGATGGACAGCCATCCATCTTCACCAGCGAGCCGGCCGCGCCGCTCTTGCCATCCTGCATCGGGAACGCCCACATTTCCTCGTCCGTCCCTTCCAGCTTCTGCAACTGGCCGGCGAACACCTTTTCGTAGAACGCCTTGGCGCGCGGCATGTCCTGCACGTAGATCTCGAACCAACCGACGGGGTTGCTCAGCATGACGATCCTCCTCGGGCTAGTTTGGCGAACCGGGTGTGCCGCGCGCAGCGGGCCGATTCCGGCATCGACCCCTCGCGCCGCGACCGTGCCCGGCCGCACAGTTTAGACGCAACCGCCGCCGGCGCGGCAGGGGGGGCCGTAAGCCGCCGGTTGCGCGATCAGCCGCCCCCGTCGAGATGGAGCGCCATCACCACGAGGTCGAAACGCCCGTCGTCGAGCCGGAGGGCGTCCCGCTTCACGCCTTCCACCTTGAAGCCGACCGCGCGATAGAGACCGATCGCCGCCGCGTTGTCGGCACGAACCTCGAGATCGATGCGGGCGAGGCCCTTGCTGCGCGCGGCCGACAGAGTGGCTTCGACCAGCGCGCGGCCGACGCCGCGGCCGCGGTATTCGGGAACGACCCCCATCCCGAGCACGCCGCGGTGCGCGAACACCGCGCGCTCCATCGGCGTGACGTCGCACCAGCCGACCACCGCGTCGCCGCCGATCGCCACGTATTGCGGATTGCCGCCGGCGATGTTGCCGCGCACGAACTCCGCGGTGCGCTCGAGCGGCGGCGCTTCGAGCAAGGCGAGGTATCGCCGCTCCCGGGCAACACGGTCGAGCGCCGCATGGAAGCCCGCGATGTGCGCCCCGGCGATGGGCTCGATTACCCAATCCACGGCAAGCTGTCCTTCCGGCGCACCGGTGGGGGCTTCAGCTGCGCGCCGCGCGCCGCGCCGCAAGATAGGCGTCGATCCGCGGCTGCAGCGCCCGTCGCCGCGCCAGGCTCTCCGCCGGCCAGAGCTGCTCGCGGTCGTAGTACTCAGGCATCGACGGCACGTCCGGTGGAATGATCACCCACGGCTGGCGGGAGGCGGTGAAGATGTGGATGTCCGGTGGCAGGCGTTCGGGTTCGTCCAGCGTGCCGACGCGGACGAACCGCAGCAGCGGTCCCGCGCCGGCGTAGTGGCTCCAGACGGCGATGCGGCACTGCGGGCAGCGGGCGATGTCCTGGCCGTAGCCGCTCTGCGACGGCGTGTGGACGAGCTCGGGCTCCGCACCCAGCACCGTGACGCGGTCGGACTCGATCATCGCGTTGAGCGCGAAGGAGGCGCCGCTTTCGCGCTGGCACCAGCGGCAGTGGCAGCAGTGGACGAACAGCGGCGCGGTCTCCATCCGGTAGCGGACGTGCCGGCAGTCGCAGCCGCCTTCGAGCGGGAACACGTTGGTCGCGTTCATCGCGAACCGTCGGCTGCGGTCGGGGTCGGCTTCACGGCAACGGCGCCGCCGTCATCCCCGACGCTCGAAAGCGAGCCTGACGCCGA
>DATIUK010000170.1:0-4963 GCA_035466885.1 Casimicrobiaceae bacterium | reverse complement strand
CGAACTGCCAGGGCATCGTGTAGCCCACGGTGTCGGGAACGTTGACGGTCGTCGCCCCGGCGGCGATCACCGCCTCGATCAGCCGGCACAGGAAGTCGGGCTCCGAGCGGCCGGCGTCCTCGGGCGAGAACTCGACGTCGTCGGTATAGGCGCGCGCCCAGCCGACTGCCTTCACCGCCTGCGCGAGAACCTCGTCGGGCGACATCCGCAGCTTCATCTGCATGTGGATCGGCGAGCTCGCGATGAACGTGTGGATGCGACCCGAGCGCGCCGGCTTGATCGCGTCGCCGCAGCGCTCGACGTCGTTGCGGTTCGCGCGCGCAAGCCCGCAGACGGTGCTCTCCCTGATCGCGGTCGCGATCGCGTGGACGCACTCCCAGTCGCCGTTGGACGACGCCGGGAAGCCCGCCTCGATCACGTCGACGCGCAGGCGCTCGAGCTGCCTCGCGATCCGCAGCTTCTCGTCGCGCGTCATCGACGCGCCGGGACTCTGCTCGCCGTCGCGCAGCGTGGTGTCGAAGATGATCAGGTGGTCGGCCATGGTCGGGCTCCTCGGTGCGGGAAAGGGAGGCTGCGCGCCGTTCAGGCGTTGGCCGCGCGACGGACGTCGGGCAGGACGAGCCCGCCGCAGGCGACGCCGCGGTTCACGGCGCCGACGACGGCGCGCAGCGTGGCCGTCACGATGTTGGGGTCGATGCCGACGCCGTAGACGGCCTCCTGCCCGGCGCCGATGCGCAGCTGCACGTACGCCACCGCCGCGGCGTCCTCGCCGACGCCCAGCGCGTGCTCGTGGTAGTGCTGGACCTGCACCGCAATGCCCAGCGCCTGCCGCAGCCCGTTGACGAAGGCGTCGACGGGCCCGTTGCCGGAGCCGCTGAGCTGCAGTTCGCTGCCGGCCACGCTCACGCGCGCGGCGAGCTTCTCGATGCGGCCGTTGCCCGCCCCGTGCTGCGTCCGGTGATCGACGTAGGCGACCGGGCCGCGGGCGTCGAGGTACTCTCGCGTGAACGCGGCGTGGATGTCGGCCGGCGCCAGCTCCTTGCCGGTCGCGTCGGCCAGCGCCTGGATCACCCGGCTGAACTCGATCTGCAGCAGGCGCGGCAGCGCGAAGCCGTAGTCGCGCTCCATCAGGTAGGCCACACCGCCCTTGCCGGACTGGCTGTTGACGCGGATCACCGCGTCGTAGGTGCGGCCGAGATCGGCCGGGTCGACCGGGAGGTACGGCACGTCCCACAGCGGTTCGCCGGCGGCGAGGTCCACCGAGCGTGCGGCGAGCCCCTTCTTGATCGCGTCCTGGTGCGACCCGGAAAACGCGGTGAACACGAGGTCGCCGCCGTAGGGGTGCCGCGGGTGCACCGGCAGCTGGTTGCAGGACTCGACGGTGCGGATGACGCGGTTGATGTCGGAAAAATCGATCCCGGGGTCGATCCCCTGCGTGTAGAGGTTGAGCCCGAGCGTGACCAGGCAGACGTTGCCGGTGCGCTCGCCGTTGCCGAACAGGCAGCCCTCGATGCGCTGCGCCCCGGCGAGGAGCGCGAGCTCGGCCGCGGCGACGCCGCAGCCGCGATCGTTGTGCGGGTGCACCGAGAGGACGATCGCCTCGCGGCGCGCGAGGTGCCTCGACATCCACTCGATCTGGTCGGCGTAGACGTTCGGCGTCGCCATCTCGACGGTCGCGGGCAGGTTGACGATCATCGGCTCCGCCGCCGTCGGCTGCCAGACGTCGGCGACCGCGTTGCAGACCTCGGCGGCGAAGTCGAGCTCGGTCCCGGTGAAGCTCTCCGGAGAATACTCGTAGCGCCAGCGCGTCCCCGGCTGGCGGGCGGCGGCCTCGGCGATCATTCGCGCGCCGGCGACGGCGATGTCGCGGACGCCCTGGCGGTCGAGGCCGAAAACCACGCGGCGCTGCGTTTCCGAAGTCGAGTTGTAGAGGTGGACGATCGCGCTCCGCGTGCCCGCGAGCGCCTCGAACGTGCGCCGGATCAGCGGCTCGCGCGCCTGCGTGAGCACCTGGACGGTGACGTCTTCCGGTATGTGCCCGTCGTCGATCAGCGTGCGGACGAAGTCGTAGTCGGTCTGCGACGCCGCCGGGAAGCCGACCTCGATCTCCTTGTACCCCATCTCGACCAGCAGGCGGAACAACCGCAGCTTGCGCTCGGTGTCCATCGGCTCGATCAGCGCCTGGTTGCCGTCGCGCAGGTCGACGCTGCACCACACCGGCGCGGCGTCGATCGTGCGCGAAGGCCATCGGCGATCGGGGAGCGCCAGCGGAGTGAACGGTCGGTACTTGGTCGCGGGGTCGGTCTTCATGGTCGGGTCTCGGATCGTGTTGCGGCGCATGACGCGCGATGATGCGTCTCCGGGAGACTCCCGGAGGACACGGCGCACTGCTCGAATTGAGGGGGTGGGGTTATGTGCGCGCGAGGCGCAGCAGCAGCAGCAGGCCGCCCGCGAGGGACGGCAGCGCGGGGAGCGCGCGGCGGCTGGAGGTCGTGAAGCGGCTCATGACGCGTGACTATAACCGCGGAGTCGCGCCGAATGCAAGCGGCGGCGTGGGCAGCCACGCGGTGGCGGCGCAGCCACGGGCCAGCGCCGCGCGCGCGTCCGGACCGGGCCGGGCGGCTCCGTCGCGACCCTTCTCCAGTCGTGGTCGGGTGCGCTAAGATGCAGACCGTCCGGTCCGGCGCGTTCGTCGCCCAGCCAGCCACCCCTCCCCTCGACGATCATGCGCCCTGCCGACACGCCCCCGGTCGCGCCGCTTCGACCCGCCGCGCGCGACGCCGCGCTGCCCTGGTGGCGCGTCGGGCTTGCGCTGGCCGTGGCCGGGGCGGCGGTCTTCCTGTTGTGGCAGGCCCAGGTCGACGGCCGCTTCGTGAGCCTCCCCGGTTGGCGATCCGGCGAAAAGCGCCAGATGTGGCAGCTCTTCGGCGGCTCGCTCGCCATCGCGCTGGCGGCTGCCGGCGCGCTGCCGCGACAAGCGCACCGGGCGCTCACGGCGCTGCTGCTGGTCTGGATCGTCGTCGCTTTCGGTCCCGTTGCGGTCGCGGGCGTCGCGGCGATCGCCGCTGCCGCCGCCACGCTCGGCCGCCGGATCCTGCGTTCGGTCGACCCGTCGAGCGCCGACCTCCTGACCGCGCTGTCGGCGGGCGCCATCGCCATTTCCGCCGTGATCGGCGCCACCGCGGCGATGCGCTGGCACTGGCCGGCCGCCTACGCGGTCGCGCTCGCCGGCGTCTTCGTGGTCCTCCGGCGGGACTTGACCGCACTGGTCCACGAGCTGCGCGACTGGTGGGCGCCGCGTGCGGCAACGGTGCGCGTCGACGGCTTGCTGCCGTGGGCGCTGCTCGCAGCGGTCGTCGCCGTGCAGGTTGCAGTCGCCGCACGCCCGGAGGTCGGCACCGACGCGCTGGCGATGCATCTCGAGATCGCGATCGAGATGGCCCGCGATCACCGGTTCCGCTTCGACGTCACGCGCCACGTCTGGGCGGTGATGCCGCTCGGCGCCGACTGGATCTACGCCGCGGCCTTCCAGTTCGGCGGCGAAGCAGCGGCCCGGCTCGCCAACCTGGGCGCGCTCCTGCTGCTGCTCGCGTGGATCGTTCGCCTCGGCGCCGGCGGCGATCGGGCGGGGCCCCCGGCCGTGGTCGCGGCAGCGCTGTTCGCCTCGGCGCCCCTGGCGTTCGCCGAGACGGGCTCGCTGTTCATCGAGAACTGGTGGACGGCGCTGCTCCTGGCGGCAGCGTGCACGGGCGAGCGCGCGGTCCGCGAGCGCAGTGTCGGGTGGGCGCTCGCCTGCCTCTGGCTCGCGGCCGGGGCGATGCAGACCAAGGTCCTCGGGCTCTTCTGGGTGGCGCCGCTGCTGCTGGTCGTCGCGATCGCGCTGCGGGGCCGGCTGCCCGCGCTCGAGCGTCGGCATCTGGCCTGGGCCGCGCTCGCCCTGCTGGTGCTGGCGTGGCCCTACCTGAACGCGTGGTGGCGAACCGGCAACCCGGTGTTCCCGTTCATGAACGCGTGATTCCGGTCCCCGCTGTTCGACACGGCGGCATCGTTCAACAACGACCTCTACAACAGCCCGCTCACCTGGCGCAGCTGGTACGACATCACCGTGCACGCGGACCGCTATCTCGAGGGCTTCGGCGGCGCGCCCGGCGTGCACTGGCTGGTGCTGTTCCCGGCCGTCTTCGTGCTGCTGCGCGCGAGCCAGGTCCGGGCGGTGCTGCCCCTGCTCGCGCTGGCCGCGGCCTTCTTCGTCGCCACCTGGCAGCAGCAGTCGTACCTGCGCTACCTCTATCCGGCGTTTGCGCTGCTGCTCGCACTCGCCGCCCGCATCGTGCTGCCCACGCACCTCGGCCGCGGCGCCGTGGCGCTCGGGGCCGCGCTGCCACTGGTGGCCGCCAACCTCTACCTGATGCCCACGGGCATCTGGTGGAACTCGACCTTCTGCCTGCGCTGCGGGTTCGATCCCGAGGCGCGCGCGCGCTACGTGGCGGCCTACGCCGAGCAGCGCCCGATCGTCGACTGGCTGAACGCGAACGCACCCGGCACGCACGTCGGCTGGCTGCGGGCGGGCTACGTCGGTCCCGCGGGGCTGCGCAGCCCGCACTGGCGCAATTCCTGGCACGACTTCCCGACCTGGCGCGAACTGCGCGACGTGACGACGCCTGAGGCGCTGGCCGAGTTCGCGCGCCGCCGGGGGACGATGCTGTTCCTTCTGCCCGGCAACGACGACGCGAACTCCCCGCTGTACCAGGCGATCGCCGGCTTTCGCGATCGCTACACGGTGCCGGTGTTCTCCTCCGGCGGCACGCTACTCGCGCGCTGGGCCGACACGCCCGACCGGCGGCTCATCTCTCTGCCCGCCGACTTCGACCGCGTACAGCGCAACGCCGGCGTCACCCGCGACGGTGCGCGCATCGCCTTCGCCCCGCGCGGCCTCGCCTGGCGCGAGTTCCGGTCCGACCCG
>DATIUK010000169.1:0-14294 GCA_035466885.1 Casimicrobiaceae bacterium | reverse complement strand
GGATGCGTCCTTGCGGTATTCACATGTATTGACATTCAATATATTGAAGAATAGCATCCTGTATACGCGGATCTTGAAATCGAGTCGACAGGTCCGTTCGCCCCAGGGAGGTGCCTGTGCAAGTCCCCGCCGCAAGGCTCGCCGCGCTGGAAGAGGTCGCCTACGACATCCGCCGCCTCTCGGTCGAGATGGTCACCTACGCAAAGTGGGGACACATCGGGGGCGCGTTCTCGATGGCCGAGCTCCTCGCGACGCTCTACTTCCACGTCATGGCGGTGAAGCCCGACGAGCCCGACTGGGACGGGCGTGACCGCCTCGTGCTCTCCAAGGCGCACGGGTCGCCGGCGCTCTACGCAGCGCTGGCGCTGCGCGGCTACTACGCGGTCGACGAGATCTACACCTACTGCGAGCTCGGCGGCTTCGAGGGCCACACCGACATGACCCGCACGCCGGGTCTCGAGGCATCCGGCGGGCCGCTGGGAATGGGGCTGTCCGTCGCCGTCGGCATGGCGCTGGGAATGCGCTTCAAGGAAAACGCCCGCGGCCGCGTCTTCTGCATCCTCGGCGACGGCGAGACGAACGAAGGCAATGTCTGGGAGGCGGCCATGTCCGCCGCGCACTATCACCTCGACAACCTCATCGCCGTCGTCGACTACAACAAGGTGATGGCCAAGGGTTTCGTCTGGGACGAGATGGCGATCGAGCCCTTCGCCGACAAGTGGCGCGCCTTCGGCTGGGACGTCGTCGAGGTCGACGGGCACGACCTCGCGGCGCTGGTCGACGCCTTTCACCGCGCGCGCTGGGTGATGCCGCGCGGCCGGCCGATCGTGGTCATCGCGCACACGGTCAAGGGCCGCGGCGTCGAGATGGCCGAGTTCAACTACAAGTGGCACACCCACGCCCCCGATCCGCAGACCGCCGATGCCATGCTGCGCGAGCTCGCGCGCAACTACGGGCGCGAGGAGCGCGGCTACAGCAGGCTGGGCGAACCCGAGGTCAAAGAGGACTTCTATGGCGGCGAATAGCGCGGGCGGCGGCGCGGTCGAGATGCGCGATGCCTTCGGGCGGGGCCTTGTCGAGCCGGGTCGGCAGTACCCGAGGATGATCACCCTTGACGCCGACCTGCACACCTCGTCCAAGGCGACGGCGTTCAAGAAGGCGTATCCCGAGCGGTTCATCCAGGTCGGCATCGCCGAGCAGAACCTGTTCGGCATCGCGGCGGGACTGGCGCTGTCGGGCTTCATGCCGTTCCCGTCCACGTTCGCGGTCTTCGCGACACGGCGCGCGCTCGACCAGATCGCCATCTCGATCTGCTTCCCCAACCTCAACGTGAAGATCCCGGGTTCGTACGTGGGGCTGCCCACGAGCCGGGCGGGGGCCTCGCACAACTGCATCGAGGACATCGCGGTGATGCGCGCGTTGCCGAACATGCGCGTCGCCGACCCGGCCGACGCCGCCGACCTCACGGCGATCATGCGCGCGGCGGCGGAGGTTCACGGCCCCGTCTACTTCCGGATTGCGCGCCTCGCAATGCCGGCGATCTTCGGGCCGGAACACCGGTTCGAGTGGGGCAAGGGCGTGGTGCTGCGCGCCGGCAGCGACGTCACCCTGTTCTGCACCGGCGTCATGACCACGTTCTGTCTCGAGGCGGCCAAGCTGCTGGCGGCCGAGGGCGTCGAGGCCGAGGTCGTCCACCTGGCCTCGATCAAGCCGATCGATCGTGAACTCATCGCCCAGAGCGCCGCGCGCACCGGCTGCGCGGTCACCGCCGAGAACGCGACCATCAACGGCGGCTTCGGCGCGGCGGTCCTCGAGGTGCTGGGCGAGGAGTGCCCGGTGCCCGTGCAGCGCATCGGCGTGCGCGACCGCTGGGTCGACAGCGGTGGCATCAAGGAGCTGTTCACGCACCACGGGATGCAGCCCGCGGACATCGCCGCCGCGGCCCGCACGGCGATTGGCGCCAAGCGCCGGGTAATGCACCGATGAGCCTGCCCGCCGACCCCATCCGCTGGTTTGCCGAGACGTTGCGGCTCACCGGCGTCGCGCACACCGCGCCGGAGACCCGGGGCGAACCGGGCCTGGTCGGCAAGCGGCTGGGCCTCATCAACGGCTCGTCCTGGATCACGCCCTGGGCGAGCTACTTCGGTCGCTTGTTCGCGCCCGGCGCGCATCTCGTCAACGTCGGCAACGAGGCCGTGCAGATCAACTTCATGGAGGCGCACGAGCGCCACGCGCCGACGCCGCCGCAGCCGAACATCGACGCATTCGTGCGCTACGCCCGCGATCTCGCGGAACTCGGCCACGTCGATGCGATCCTGATTACCTGCTCGACGATGAACCGCTCGTACCCGGCGGTCGCGGAGGCCGTGCGGCCCTGGCACATCCCCGTGATCCAGATCGACCGGCCGATGATGGAGCGCGCCGTGCGCCACGGCGGCAGGACGCTGGTGATCGCCACGCACGGGCCGACGGTGGCCAGCACGCAGGCCCTGCTGCAGGAGACTGCCGCCGAGTCGGGGGCGGCGATCGCTTTCGAAGGGATGACCGTCGAGGATGCCTGGCATCGCCTGGCCGAGGGCGACGTGCAGGGGCATAACGACCTCATCGCGTGCGCGATCCGGGCCCAGCAGGCGGCTGGTCGCATCGACTCGGTCGTGCTCGCGCAGCTGTCGATGACCGTGTTGCTGCTCTCCCATCCCGATCCGGTCGCCGAGTTCGGCATTCCCGTGTTCACCAGCGGGCAGTGCGGATTCGAGCGCGTGGCGGAGGTGCTGCGCCATGGCTGAGCTCGTGTTCCGGAACGTCGTCAAGCAGTACGGCAGCGTGACGGTCGTCGACGACTTCAACCTGACGATCCACGACAAGGAGTTCCTCGTCCTGGTGGGGCCGTCCGGCTGCGGCAAGACAACGACGCTGCGGATGATCGCGGGGCTCGAGGACGTCACCGCCGGCGAGATGTACATCAACGGGCGCTTGGTGAACGACGTCGAGTCCAAGGACCGCGACATCGCGATGGTGTTCCAGAGCTACGCGCTCTACCCGCACATGTCGGTCTACCAGAACATGGCGTTCGGCCTGGAGCTGCGGAAGTTCGCCCGGGCCGAAATCGACCGCCGGGTGCGCGAGGCCGCGGCGATCCTGCGTATCGAGCACCTGCTGGACCGCAAGCCCAAGGCCCTGTCCGGCGGCCAGCGGCAGCGCGTCGCGCTCGGACGCGCGATCGTGCGCGAGCCGCAGGTCTTCCTGATGGACGAGCCGCTGTCGAACCTCGACGCCAACCTGCGCGTGCAGATGCGCTCGGAGATCGCGAAGCTGCGCCATCGGCTGGAGGCGACCGTCGTCTACGTCACGCACGATCAGACCGAGGCGATGACGATGGGCGACCGGATCGTGGTCATGAAGGACGGCTTCGTCCAGCAGGTCGACACGCCGATGAAGCTCTACAGCGAGCCGGCGAACCTGTTCGTCGCGAAGTTCATCGGCTCGCCGGCGATGAACTTCATCACGGCCCGGGTCCTGGACGAGGACGACGAGCTGCGCCTGTCGGCACCGGGGTTCTTCGTTCCGGTCGCGCCGGCGCACCGCGCGGCGCTGCGCGCGCACGTCGATCGCGAGGTCGTCGTCGGCATCCGGCCCGATACCATCCACGACGAGGCGGGCTACGTGGCCGCGCACCCGGAGTGGTCGCTGGACGTTCACGTCGACGTCGTCGAGCCGATGGGGTCCGAGAGCTACATCTACTTCAATCTCAACGGCGAAGGCTTCGTCGCGCGCGTCGAGCCGGACAGCGCGGCGCGGGTGATGGCACACCACCGCGTGGCCTTCGACATGAGCAAGGCGCACTACTTCGACGGCACGACGCAGAAGGCCATCGCGGGATCATCGCATTGACGGCGGGACGCGCGTCGGCGCGGCCGCCGGGAGCAGCAGGCGGAAGCGGTCGCAGGGTGACGGGATTGCGGACGGGGCGCGGCAGGCGGGCGCCGGGTATTCAACCAGCAACGGAGGCAGCTCAATGAAACACGCGGACAGGTTTGGCGGATGGCTCTTCACGGGCCTCGCAATGGCGGCGATGTCGGTCTTCGGAGCGTTGGCGCCGGCGCCGGCCGCTGCGGCCGAGAAGCTCACGATCTGGAGCCACTGGGCCGACGAGCAGAACAAGAAGGACTTCGTCATGGAAGCGGTCAAGCGCTTCAAGGACAAGAACCCCGGCTACGACGTCGAAGTCGTGTGGTACCAGAAGCCGCAGCTGATCACCGCGCTGACGACGTCGTTCCAGGCGGGCACCGGCCCCGACATCTTCTATCTGGAGCCGGCAATCACCGGCGCGTTCCCGCCGTTCGTCGACAACGGCTTCATGTACGACATTTCCAAGCAGGTCGACCCGTACATCGAGCCCTGGGCCTATCCGTTCGCCAGGAAGGGCAACATGACTTACCTGCTGCCGCTCGAGGCCTACATGCCGGTCCTCTACTACAACAAGGACGTGCTGAAGAAGGCGGGCATCGCGCTGCCGGCCGATGGCCGCATCGACAGCGTCGCGTTCAAGGACGTCGTCGCCAAGGCCAAGGCGGCTGGCGTGACGCCGTTCTCCGCCGGGACGATGGACCGCGACTGGGCCGGCAGCCTCGTGACCGAGTCGATGATGCTGCGGTTCATGGGGCAGGAGAAGTGGCAGGGCATCCCGACCGGCAAGACCGCGTGGACCGACCCCGACGTCGTCGCGGCGCTGAAGTACGTCGAGGACCTGGTGAAGGCCGGTGCGTATCCGCAAGGAGTCGCGTCGATCAAGCTGGGCGAGAGCCACGGCCTGTTCTTCGGCGGCAAGTACGCGATGTTCCCGATGCGGACGTTCTTCGGCGGCCGCGCGTTCGTGCCGGTCGAGAAAGGCGGCATGGCCGCCGACTTCCCCCTGGGGATCATGGACTTCCCGACAGTCAAGGGCGGCAAGGGCAACGATCTGTCCTACATCCAGGTCGGCGGTTCGTACGGCGTGAGTGCCAAGAGCAAGAACCCGCAGAAGGCCGCCGAGCTCATCGGCATGATGGCTACGCCCGACATGGCGGCGATGTGGATGGACAAGGTCAAGGGCCAGACCGGCGTCAAGTCCGATTCCAAGGCGATGAACGACCCGTACTTCAAGACGCTGAACGACGCCACACGGCACTTGAAGCTGCTGCCGGGCCCGATGGAACTGGGCATGGACGCATCGTATCGCGACGTGTTCTTCAAGACCTCGACCGCGCTCGTCGCCGGCCAGATGACGGCCGAGGCGATGGTGAAGCAGCTGGAAGAGGCGCGCGCAAAGCTCAAGAAGTAGTGCGGCGACGCACGAGGCGGGGGAGAGGCCGATGAGACCGGGTTTGACCGCGAAGAGGTTGAGGTACCTCAACACGGCGGCCCTGTTCCTCACCCCCGCCCTGCTGTTCTACGCGCTCCTGATCGTCTTTCCGCTGCTGCAGAGCCTCGTATTCGGGTTTTTCAAAGTCGACATCCTCGGTGGCGAGCCCACCTACGAGTTCGTCGGCCTCGACAACTACCGCGCGGTGATCGACGACGCGGTGTTCTGGAAGGCCGCGGCGAACACGCTCGTCTGGGCGACCGTGTCGCCGTTGCTCGAGATCCCGGCGGGCCTGCTGCTCGCCCTCTACCTGCAGCGCGGGACCCGCTTCGGCAAGTTCATGCGCGTCCTCTGGTTCATGCCGGTGCTGCTGCCGCAGATCGTCGTCGGGATCATCTGGGCGTGGATCTACAACTCGGAATGGGGCGCGCTGAACCAGATCCTGCGCACGCTCGGGCTCGAGGGCTGGGTGCGGGCGTGGCTCGGCCACCCCGACACCGCGCTGCCGGCGCTGATCGTCGTGACGACCTGGACCTGGATCGGCTTCAACATGATCATCCTTCTTGCCGCGGTCTCGTCGATCCCGAAGGACCTTCTCGAGGCGGCGCGGCTCGACGGTGCCAACCGCGTGCAGATCCTGAAGCGGGTCATCATTCCGCTGATCGCGCCGGTGATCGTCAACCTGATGGTCCTTTGTTTCATCGGCAAGATGAAGGTGTTCGACCTCATCTGGGCGACCACGCAGGGCGGGCCGCTCTGGTCGACCGAGACCGTCGCCACCTACACGGTCAAGCGGGCGTTCTACTGGAACACCTTCGAGAAGGGCTACCCCAGCGCGATGGCCACGATGTGGTTCGTCATCATCCTGCTCATCTCGGTGGTCGTCACCCGGGCGATGCAGAAGAAGGACGCGCTCCAGTACTGACCGCCATGACGACCGGCACCTCCACCTCCTGGCTCGGCCGCGCGCAGCGCAGGGGCGGGCTCTCGGCGCGGCTCGCCGAAGGCCTGCTGATCCTCGGCTACACGCTGTTCACGTTCTCTCCGCTGGCCTGGGTGTTCACGATGTCGCTCAAGGACACCGCAACGATCAGGAACTCGCCCTACTCGATCCCGCTCGATCCGCGCTGGGCCAACTACCCCGATGTCTGGTTCACGTCGAACTACTCGCAGTACTTCGTCAACAGCGGCTACGCGGTGGGCCTCGCGATCGTCGTGCTGATCCTCGTCGCGTCGATGGCGGCGTACGCGTTCGCGCGGATGCCCTTCCGCGGCTCGGAGTTCCTGTTCCTCGCCATCTTCGCCTCGATCATGCTGCCGGCGCAGGTACTGCTGATCCCGCTCTTCCAGCTGCTGGTCAAGTACAAGCTCATCAACACGCTGACCGGGCTCTCGCTCGTCTACGTCGCCGTGCAGCTGCCGATGGCCATCTACATCCTGAGGAGCTTCTTCGCGCAGATCCCGCGCGAGCTTTCGGAGGCGGCGCGGATGGACGGCTGCGGCGAGTGGAAGATCTTCTGGCGGATCATGATGCCCATCGCGACGCCCGCGATCAGCACGATCCTCATCGTCAACTTCGTCGCGCTGTGGAACGAGTTCATCTTCGCCGTGATCTTCATCCAGGACGAGTCGAGGCGAACGCTGCCGCTGGGGGTGATGAAGTTCGTCGGCGACGTCTACGAGGATCTGGGGCACATGGCGGCCGGGCTCGTGATCTCTATCATCCCGGTGCTGGTCCTGTACATCGCGTTCTCGGAGCGCTTCATCAAGGGCATGTCGGCGGGGGCGGTCAAGGGATGAACGGACCCGCCAGCGCCGGGCTCCGGCGCCGGTCCCCGTGCGGCGCGCCCATGAGCCAAGTCAAGTCGCGGTGCGGCGAGGAAGCGTAGCCTTCGACGACGGAGCATCAACATGAAAGGACCACCATGCCCCGGTTCGCCGCCAACCTGTCGATGATGTTCAACGAGGTGCCGTTTGCCGAGCGCTTCGCCGCCGCCGCCCGGGCCGGGTTCAAGGGCGTCGAGTACCTCTTTCCCTACGAGCTGCCGGCGCCGGAGGTCGCGCGCCTGCTGCGTGACAACGCGCTCGAGAACGCCCTCTTCAACTTGCCGCCGGGCGACTGGGCGGCGGGCGAGCGGGGCCTCGCTTCGCTGCCGGGGCGCGAGGCCGATTTCCGGGCCAGCGTGGAGGTCGCGATCGAGTACGCGCTGGCGCTGGGCACGCCGACGCTGCACGCGATGTGCGGCCTGCTGCCCGCCGGGGCCGACCGGGCCGCGCACCGCGCGGTCTACCTCGAGAACCTGCGCCACGCGGCACGCGCGCTCAGGCGGCACGGCCGCACGCTGGTGATCGAGCCAATCAACCCCCGCGACATGCCCGGGTACTTTCTCAATACCCAGGCCGAGGCGCACGCGGTGCGCGAGGCGGTGGGCGAGCCCAACCTCAAGGTGCAGATGGACCTCTACCACGCCCAGATCGTCGAGGGCGACCTCGCCGTCAAGCTGCGCCGGCACATCGCGGACATCGGCCACGTCCAGATCGCCAGCGTTCCGGACCGGCACGAGCCGGACGAGGGCGAGGTGAACTACCCGTATCTCTTCCGGCTGCTCGACGAGCTCGGCTACCGCGGCTGGGTGGGCTGCGAGTACCGCCCGCGGGCAAGGACCGAGGACGGGCTCGGGTGGTTGCCCAAGGCTGCGGCCTGACCGGGTGCGGCGCAGCCTGCGCCGGGGACGCGTCGCGGCCCCGGGGGCGGCGAGCGGCGACCGCGGCGGGGTCAGGCCGCGGCGAGGCCAGGCAGCGACATAAAGCAAACGGGCGCCGCGAAGGCGCCCGTCGGTTTGCTGCGAGAGGAACTCGCGCTCAGAACCGCCAGCCCACACCGAGGCCGAAGACCCACGGGTTGATCTTGAGGTCGCCGATGGTCGCGCTGCCGGCGGTCACGTCGTTGCTCACCCACACGTACTTGACGTCGAGGTTGAGGTAGACGTTCTTCTGGATCTCGTAGTAGAGGCCGGCCTGCAGCGCGCCGCCGACGCTCCAGTCGTCGGAGAGTCCCAGCGGGTTGGTGAGGCCGACGTTGTAGAAGTACGTGAAATTGATGCCGCCTCCGACATACGGCTTCCACGCGCCGAGGTCGGTGAAGTGGTATTGCACGGTGATCGTCGGCGGCAGGATGCTGACCTTGCCGACGCTCGTGCCGTTCAGCGTGACTTCGTGTCTTGCCGTGGCGAGGATCAGTTCGGCGGCGAGGTTCTTGCTGAAGAAGTACGTGAAGTCGAGCTCCGGCACCCACGCGTTGTCGACGTCGAGGCCGTTGATCGACGAGCTGACGTTCGGTGCGATGTCGATGGCGCGGACGCGCGCCATCCAGCTCTGGGCATCGGCGGTGGCGGGCAGGGCAAGCGGCAGCGCCAGGGCGATCGCCGCGGCAAGCGGACGCAGGGCGGGTTTGTTCATTTCCGGACTCCTGGGAAAGGGTGCTGGCAGCACCGTTGATCGGGAACTCGACTGCAGCGTAGGGGCAAGCGCAGGATTCCCGGTTGATGTATGTCAAAATCCGCGGCAAAGACCATGCACAAGAATAGGTCCGTTGCGAGGAGGCAACGCGGTCTGGCCCCGATCTGGGCCGCCGGCACCCGCGTGCTGGTGCTGGGCAGCTTTCCCGGCGTCGCCTCGCTTGCCGCCGGCCAGTATTATGCGCATCCACGCAACCACTTCTGGCCGCTCCTGGGCGAACTCCTGCGCCTGCCGTTGCCTGCGATGACCTACGAACAACGGGTGCACGCGCTGGCCGGCGCCGGCGTCGGACTGTGGGACACGATCGTTGCCTGCCGGCGCGAGGGCAGCCTCGACGGGGCGATCCGCGATCCGGTGTGGGGCGATCCGGCGGATGCGCTCGCGGCCGCGCCCGGCCTGGCACTCGTCGCCTTCAACGGCAAGACCGCCGCCCGGGCGCTGCCACGCTGGCGCGACGCCGGACTCGCGACGCTGGCGCTGCCCTCGACGAGTCCCGCCTACACGTTGCCGCTGGCGGCGAAACTCGAGGCCTGGCGCGCGGCGGTGCGACCGCTGCAACCGATGGGAAAGACGCGATGACGAATTGGCGGGCCGGCGTGGCGATGATCGCACTGGTGCTGGCGCCGGCCGGGCTCGCCTGGGGCGGTGCGGGCAAGCGTGTGACCTTCGAGTCGCCGGGCCCCGATCCGGCGACCGGCCAGCCGGCGAAGATCCACGGGTTGCTGTTCCGCCCGGCTGCCGCCAAGGCGGACGAACGCCGGCCCGCCGTCGTCGCGCTGCACGGTTGCGGCGGCATGTACAGCGCCGTCAAGGGCAAGCGCGACGAGCTGTCGGTCCGGCACCAGGCGGTCGCCGACCTCCTGACCGCCGAAGGCTACGCCGTGCTGTTTCCGGACAGCTTCCGTTCGCGCGGCGTCGAGGAGATCTGCACGGTCCAGAGCCGGGAGCGCAAGATCACCGGGGCGCACCGCCGACAGGACGCACAGGCGGCGCTCGCGTGGCTGCAGCGGCGCGACGACGTGCTGCCCGACCGCGTTGCGGTGCTTGGCTGGTCGCACGGCGGCAGCACGGTGCTCGGCGCGCTCGACGGCCGCGACCGAACCGTGGCCGCGTGGAAGGAGGCCGCGCCGCCGGCACCGTACTTCCGCGCCGGCGTCTCGTTCTATCCGGGATGCAGCGCGTACCTGAAGGCGCGCCGCGGCTACACGCTCGCCGCGCCGCTCACCCTGTTCATCGGCGAGGCCGACGACTGGACGCCGTCGGGGCCGTGCATCGACCTCGTCGCGCGGCTCGCCGGTGCCGGCGAGCCGGTGGCGATCACCGTCTATCCCGGCGCCTACCATGGCTTTGACGGGCCGTCGACGCAGAAGCGCGTGCGCCTCGACGTGCCCAACGGCGTCAATCCCGGCAAAGGCGTCACTGTCGCGACCGATCCTGCGGCGCGCGACGACGCGTACGCCAGGATGAAGACGTTCCTGCGCGAACGGCTGGCGCCGTGATGGCGGGACAGGCTGGCAGCGGCGGCGTGCCGCGGGTCGGATCGAACCGGCCACGATCGTAATCGAAAGGAGCCGCATGTATCTCGGACTCGCCGACAGGGTGGTGCTGGTCACCGGTGCCAGCAAGGGCATCGGCTACGCCTGCGCCGTGGCGTTCGCCGCCGAGGGCGCGCGGGTCGCGATTGCCTCGCGCAGCCGCGCCAACCTCGACGCCGCGCTCGTGCGCTGGCCGCACACCGCGAAGCCGCTGGCGCTGGTCGCCGACCTCGTTCGCGCCGAGGAGGCCGTGCGCCTCGTCGACGCGGTGGAGGCGGAACTGGGACCGATCGACGTGCTGGTGAACTCGGCCGGTGCCGCGCGCCGCTACCCGCCCGACGAACTCGACGCCGCGGCCTGGCACGCGGCGATGGACGCGAAGTTCTTCTCCTACATCCACCCGCTCGACGTCGTCGTCAAGCGCATGGCCGCGCGCGGGCGCGGCGCGGTGGTCAACGTCATCGGCGCGGGCGGCAAGGTGGCCAACCCCGTGCACCTGCCCGGCGGCGCCGCCAACGCGGCGCTGATGCTGGCGACGACCGGCCTCGCCGCGGCGTACGGCCCGAAGGGCGTGCGCATCAACGGCATCAACCCCGGCGCGACGTTGACCGGCCGCGTGCAGGAAGGACTCGCCGTCGAGGCGCGGATGACCGGACTCGGCGCCGACGAGCTGCTCGCGCGCAGCCAGGCGCGGCTGCCGCTGCGCCGCTACGGCACGCCCGAGGAGGTGGCGCGCGCCGCGGTGTTCCTCGCCTCCGACGCCGCGAGCTACGTCACCGGGGCGATCCTGCCCATGGACGGGGGGGCTAACCCCGTCGTCTGACTACCGGCGCGGTCCCCGCCGCGCCGATGCCCACCTGCCAACAACAACAACGGAGCACGCGACATGCTGACCGACCTCGAGATCGCGCAACGCGCGAAGCTGGCCCCCATCGCCGACATCGCCGCGCGACTCGGCATTCCCGCGGAAGCCATCGAGCCCTACGGGCGCACCAAGGCGAAGGTTTCGCTGGACTGGCTCGCCGGCCTCGGCGAGCGGCCGAACGGTCGCCTCGTCCTCGTCTCGGCGATCAGCCCGACGCCGGCCGGCGAAGGCAAGACGACGACGGTTGTGGGGCTGGGCGACGCGCTCAACCGCATCGGCCGGAAGACCGCGATCTGCCTGCGCGAGCCCTCGCTCGGGCCGGTGTTCGGGATGAAGGGGGGTGCGGCGGGCGGCGGCTACGCGCAGGTCGTGCCGATGGAGGACATCAACCTCCACTTCACCGGCGACTTCCACGCCATCGGCGTCGCCAACAACCTGCTGGCGGCGCTCGTCGACAACCACATCCACCACGGGAACGCGTTGGGCATCGACGTGCGGCGGGTCACCTGGAAGCGGGTCGTCGACATGAACGACCGGGCGCTGCGCGAGATCACGGTCGCGCTCGGCGGTCCGGCCAATGGCTACCCGCGCCAGGACGGCTTCGACATCGTCGTCGCTTCCGAGGTGATGGCGATCTTCTGCCTCTCCGAGTCGCTGGCCGACCTGCGCGATCGGCTCGGCCGGATCGTCGTCGGCTACACCCGCGACCAGAAGCCGGTCCGTGCCGGCGATCTCGCCGCCCACGGTGCGATGACCGCGGTGCTGCGCGACGCGCTGGCGCCCAACCTCGTGCAGACGCTGGAGAACAACCCGGCGTTCATTCACGGCGGGCCGTTCGGCAACATCGCGCACGGCTGCAATTCGGTCATCGCGACCAAGGCGGCGCTGAAGCTCGCCGACTACGTCGTCACCGAGGCGGGTTTCGGCGCCGACCTCGGGGCCGAGAAGTTCTTCGACATCAAGTGCCGCAAGGCCGGCCTCGTGCCTGACGTCGTCGTGCTGGTGGCGACGTTGCGGGCGCTCAAATACCACGGCGGCGTCGAGGTCGCCGACCTCGGGCGTGAGAATCTCGCGGCGCTGGAGAAGGGCGTCGTCAACCTGGAGCGGCACATCAACAATGTGCGCAACCACTTCGGGCTCCCCTGCGTGGTTGCCATCAACCGCTTCTCCGCCGACACGCCGGCGGAGATCGACCTCCTCACGCGGCGGATGGCCCACCACAGCGCCCCGGTGGTCGTGGCGAGTCACTGGTCCGATGGCGGCGCCGGCGCCGAGGCGCTCGCACACGCGGTGGTCGCGACCATCGACGGCGTGCCGGGCAACTTCCGCCTGGTCTACGACGACGCCGACACGCTGTGGGAGAAGGTCAACAAGGTCGCCAAGACGATCTACGGCGCATCGGCCGTCACCGCCGACACCAAGGTGCGTGCGCAGATCCGTCGCCTGCAGGACGAAGGCTACGGCCGGTTCCCGGTGTGCATCGCCAAGACGCAGTACTCGTTCTCGACCGATCCGCAGCTGCGCGGCGCGCCCAGCGGGCACGTGATGAACATCCGCGAAGTGCGGCTCGCCGCCGGCGCCGAGTTCGTGGTGCTGATCTGCGGCGACGTGATGACCATGCCGGGCCTGCCGAAGGAGCCGGCCGCGAACCGCATCGACGTCGACGCGACGGGGCGCATCGTCGGGTTGTTCTGACCCGGGTCCGGCGCGCGACCTCTCCGGGACAGGGCGTCCGTGCGGCGGCGCCTCACCCGGTCCGGCGCGGGCGCTCCCGGATCAGCAGCGTGCACAGCGCGCCGCACGCGGCGGCGCCGGCGAGGATCAGGATGCCGCGGTCCCACGCCGCGGCAGCGTCGCCGGCGGAGCGACTCCGGTCGAGGACGAATCCGACCAGTGGTTGCAGGATCCCGGTGCCGAGGAAGATGCCGACGTTGACGACCGACGTGGCGATCCCCGAGTGCTCGGGGCGGTTGACCTCCTTGGCGATCGTCCACGACAGCGTGAAGCCGGGGATCAGCAGGCCCATCAAGAGGAACCACGCCAGCGTGGCCGGCAGCGGCCATTCGACCCTGGCGATCCACGGCAGCCAGGACAGCGCATACAGCAGCGCGTAGGCGCGCATGACGCCGCGCCGGCTGCCGAGGCGGTCGGAGACGAGGCCGACGACCAGCGCACCCACCGCCACGCCGAACAGCAGCACGCTCGCGTGCTGCGCGGCCAGTGCCCGCGAGTGCCCGTGGACCTCCTGCAGGTACGGCACCGCCCACAGCCCGGCGAAGGCGAGGAAGCTGCCGCCGACGCCGACGTTGACGAAGAACCCCGGCCAGGTCCGCGGGTTGGCGAGCACCTGCCGCAGTGCGCGGGTCCAGTGGACGCGCTGCGCCGGGGCGCTCGCCGCGTGGCCCGCCGCGAAGCCGAGTTGCTCGGGGCGGTCGCGCACGAAGCGCCAGGTTGCCGCGGCGAGTCCGGTCGACACGAGAGCAAGGCCGACGAACACGGCGCGCCACGACGCCTGCGTGACGACCCAGGCGAGCGGCGCGCCGGCGATCACGGCGCCGCAGTTGCCGGCGAACATCGTCACGCCGTTGAGCGTGGCGAAGCGGTTGGCCGGGAACCAGACTGCGCTGATCTTGAGGATGGCGATGAACGCCGTCGAGACGCCGATGCCCACCAGCGCGCGCCCGACGGCGGCGATCTCCCACGTCGGCGCGAGGCCGAAAGCGAGCGAGCCGACGCCGGCGACGAGCGACCCGCCGGCCAGGATGACGCGAGGGCCGAGCGTGTCGGCGAGCACGCCGACCGGGATCTGCAGCAGCGTGTAGACATAAAAGTACGTCGCCGCGAGCGTGCCCAGCACCGCGCTGTTGATGGCAAAGGCGCGGGTCAGTTCGCCGGCGATCGCCGCGGGGGCCGTTCGGTGAAAGAACGACAACACGAAGCTCGCGAGCACGATGCCGAACACGAGACGCCGCGCGACAACGAAACGGGAACCGGGGGACGGGCCGGCGGGGCGCGGGAGCATCGCCCATTGTAC
>DATIUK010000168.1:0-4397 GCA_035466885.1 Casimicrobiaceae bacterium | reverse complement strand
GGCTTCGGCCCACGCGCAGGCGGCGTGCGCGAACCGGGGGCTTCTCGATGCGCGCTATTGCGACGAGGACGGCGACTTGGTCGCGGACCAGCCCAAGGACCGGAAAGCCTGGCAGGACCCGGCGACACTCGTGTTTTCCTACACGCCTGTCGAGGATCCCGCCGTCTACGAGAACGTGTTTGCGGAGTTGATGGCGCACATCGCCAAGGTCACCGGCAAGCGCGTGCGCTGGTTCCCGGCCGAGTCCTACGCCGCGCAGGTCGAGGCACTGCGCTCCGGCCGCCTGCACATCGCCGGCGTGGCCACCGGACCGACGCCGTACGCGGTCAATCTCGCCGGCTTCGAGCCGATCGTCAGCATGCAGCGACCCGGCGGGGACATTGGCTACACGCTGCAGCTCATCACCTTCAAGGACAGCCCGATCAAGACCGTGGCGGACCTCAAGGGCAAGCGCGTCGCGCACGTCGCGCCGTCGTCGAACTCGGGCGACATCGCGCCGCGCGCGCTGTTCTCCGCGATGGGCGTGGTGCCCGGCAAGGACTACGAGGTGCTGTACTCCGGCAAGCACGACAACTCGGTGATGGGCGTGGTCAACAAGGACTACGACGCCGCACCGGTGGCCTCGACCGTCGTCGAGCGCATGCAGGCCCGCGGGATGTTCAAGCCCGATGCGCTGCGCATCGTCTACGAGTCGGCACCGTTCCCGCGCACCGCCTTCGGCGTCGCCCACAACCTCGCGCCGGAGCTCAAGGCCAAGATCCTCGAGGCCTTCCTCTCCTTCGATTTCAAGAAGTCCAAGCTCGCCACCGAGTTCAAGGACACCGAGCGCTTCGCCAGGATCAGCTACAAGGACGCGTGGCGCGACGTGCTGCTGATCCAGAAGGCGAGCGGGGTCACCTACACGCAGGAAGGCCTGTCCAAGCTCAGCAACAAGGCCGAGTGACGTGATGGCTGCCGTCGCGGCCGGGAGCCCCGTCCCCGTCGGGGCCACGCTGCCGCGGCTGGCGATCGACGGGCTGGCCAAGGTCTACCCCGGCGGCACGCAGGCGCTCAGCGACGTCTCCTTCACCGTCGAGCGTCCCGAGGTCGTCGCCGTCATCGGCAGTTCCGGCGCCGGCAAGAGCACGCTGATCCGCTGCATCAACCGGCTGGTGGAGCCCACCGCCGGCAGCATCCGGCTGGGCGCCACCGAGATCGTCGGGCTGCCCACGCGGGAACTGCGCGCCGCGCGCCGGCGCATCGGGATGATCTTCCAGGAGTTCAACCTGGTCGACCGGCTGACGGTGATGGAGAACCTGCTGTCCGGCCGCCTCGCCTCGGTTGGCTTCTTCGCGGCGCTGCTGCGCCGCTATCCGCCGCAGGACATCGCCGGCGCGTTCGCGATGCTCGACCGCGTGGGGCTCTCCGGGCTGCACGACTCGCGCGCCGACGCGCTCTCCGGCGGGCAGCGCCAGCGCGTGGGCATCGGCCGGGCGCTGATGCAGGACCCGGAACTGCTGCTCGTCGACGAGCCGACGGCCAGCCTCGACCCCAAGACTGCGCGCCAGATCATGCGCCTGATCCGCGCCCTCGCACTGGAGCGCGGCTGTCCGGCGCTGGTCAACATCCACGACGTCGCGCTGGCGCAGGGCTTCGCCGACCGCGTGCTGGGATTGAAGGCGGGCCGGGTCGCGTTCGACGGCCGCGCCGCCGACCTCACGCCTGCCGTGCTCACCGACATCTACGGCGCCGAGGACTGGAGCCAGACGATCCGGCCCGCCGACGAGGACGACGCCTGCGCGTGAACACGGCCGGCTACCCGACGTCGTGGCGGCCGCCGTCGTTCTTCGGGACGCGCGGGCGGCAGCGGCTCGCGCTCGCGGCCGCACTCGCCTACCTCGTGGTCTCGACGACGACGCTCAACATCGATCCGCAGCGGGCGCTGGCCGGCTTCGGTCGCGCCGTCGACCTCCTGGTGCGCATGGTCCCGCCCGACTTCTCGCGCGGCGGCCTCCTCGTCCGCGGCATGGTCGAGAGCCTGCAGATGGCGTTCGCCGCGACGCTGGTCGGCGTGGTCCTGAGCGTGCCGCTGGGCATCGCCGCGGCGCGCAACCTCGCGCCGCGCCCCGTGTACCTCGCGGCGCGCGGCCTCATCGTCGTCGGACGGACCTTCCACGAGGTGATCATCGCGATCTTCTGCGTCAAGCTGTTCGGCTTCGGACCGGTCGCCGGCCTGATCACGCTGGGCTTCTCGTCGACGATCTTCCTCGCCAAGATGCTCGCCGAGGACATCGAGAACGTCCGCGTCGGGCCGATCGAAGCGCTGCGCGCCACCGGCGCCGGCTTCGGCCAGGTCGTCGTCTACGCGGTCGTGCCGCAGGTGCTGACGCGGACCACCGGCACCGCGATCTACCGCCTCGACGCCAACGTCCGCCACTCGACGATCGTCGGCATCGTCGGGGCCGGCGGCATCGGCCAGACGCTCTCGGCGTCGTTCTCGCGCTACGACTACGACTTCGCCGCGGCGATCCTGCTGTGCATCATCGCGCTGGTCGCGCTCGGCGAGTGGTTCAGCGACTGGGTGCGGAGGAAGCTCCGGTGACCGCGGACTTGGCCGGCCGCTACCCTACGATCTGGCGGCGGCGGTCGCGCCGCGAGAGCATCGTCGCCTGGCTCTGGGTCGCGGTCGTCGCCTTCGTGTCGGCGTGGAGCGTGTCGGCGCTGGACATCGAGTGGCTGTTCTTCAAGGACGCGCACGAGCAGGCGATCGACCTCGTCGAACGGATGTGGCCGCCGCGCTGGTCGTACCTGCCGACGATCGTCGCACCGCTGGTCGAGACCATCCACATCGCGACGCTCGGCACCGCGATCGCCGTCGTGCTCTCGCTGCCGCTCGCGTTCCTGTCCGCGCGCAACACGACGGCGAACGGCTTCACCTGGGCGCTCGGGCGGGCGATCCTCGTCGCCTCGCGCTCGGTGAACACGGTGATCTGGGGCATTCTGTTCGTCGCGATCTTCGGCCCGGGGGCGCTGGCCGGCATCGCCGCAGTCGCCGCGCGCTCGATCGGCTTCCTCGCCAAGCTCGTCGCCGAGGCGATCGAGGAGGCGGACCGCGGCCCGGTCGAGGCGATCGAGGCGACCGGCGCGAGCGTCTGGCAGGTCTACCTCGTCGGCATCCTGCCGCAGGTGCTGCCGGTGCTGATCGGCACGACCGTCTACCGCTGGGACATCAACGTGCGGGAGTCGAGCGTGCTCGGCTTCGTCGGCGCCGGCGGCATCGGCATCTACCTCTACGCGTCGATCAACCAATTCGCCTGGCAGCAGGTGCTGGTCGTGCTGCTCGCCATCCTCGTCATCGTCGTCGCCAGCGAGGCGGCGTCCGCCTGGATCCGTGCCCGCATCTCCTGACCCGGCGACGACGGCCTACGACGGCACGGTCGCTTGCGCCGGCGTCGCGGCGCTCGCGCCCCGCTTCGACGGCTTCATCGTCGACCAGTGGGGCGTGCTGCACGACGGCACGCGGCCCTACCCCGGCGCGCTCGCCTGCCTCGAGTCGATGCGCGCCGCCGGCAAGCGCATCGTCGTGCTGACCAACTCGGGCCGCCCGGAAGCCGCCAACGTCGCGCTGATGGAGGCGATGGGGTTCCCGGCGCGCCTGTTCGACCGCTTCGTCTGCGCCGGCGAGGACGCCCGCCAGGCGATCGCGACCCGGGCGACGCCGTTCCACGCCGGCCTCGGACGCCGCTGCTACCCGTTCACGCGCGGCGGCGACCACGCGCTGCTCGACGGCCTCGACGTCGAGATCGTGCCGCGGGTCGAGGACGCGGACTTCCTGGTCGCGATCGGCATCGAGTCGCCGGCACGGCCGCTGGCCGACTACGAAACGGAACTCGCCGCCGGCGTCGCGCGCGGCCTGCCGATGCTCTGCGCGAACCCCGACCTCTTCCGCTTCTCGCCGCAGGGTCTCATCGAAGCGACCGGCGTGCTCGCCCGCCGCTACGAGGCGCTCGGCGGGCGCGTCTTCCATCACGGCAAGCCCTATCCGGCGATCTACCGGTCCTGCCTCGCCGCACTCGGGCAATGTGCACCGGAGCGCGTGATCGCGATCGGCGACTCGATCGAGCACGACGTCCTCGGCGCGACCCGGGCGGGAGTCGCGAGCGCGCTGATCGCGGGCGGGGTCCACGCCGAAGCGCTCGGCATCGCCTGGGGAGCGCTTCCGAGCCTCGAGGCATGGCGCGATTTCGTCCGCGGCGCCGAGGCGCGGCCCGCCTACCTGCTGCCGACGTTCGTCTGGTGACGGCGCAACGACCGCCGGTCGCGCTCCGGCGCCGCGGACACCCCGCGCGCTAGAACGGCAGCAGCTTGCGCAGGTTCTTGACCGCGTCGGCGGCTTCGTCGACTGGACTCGGCGCCTG
>DATIUK010000167.1:0-5555 GCA_035466885.1 Casimicrobiaceae bacterium | reverse complement strand
CCGGCGCAGGTCGGCGTCGGCGAGGCCGAGGTTCTTCTTGCCGAGGTCGCCGACCACCGCGACGACCTGCTTTTCGCTGGCGCCCCACTCCTCGCGCTGCGCCGCGAGCTTCTTGAGCGAGCTCCTGCGCACCAGCACGTGGACGGGCTCGCCGCGCTTCAACAGGTTGGCGACGAGAAAGCGACCGATGAAGCCGGTCGCGCCGGTGACGAAATAGGCCATGGTGAGTCCTCCTCGAGGCCGGCGGGTGACCGGCGCTGTTGTGCTGTTATGGTGTCGCCGAGGGCGCTGCCTGCGGGCCGCCGCGGCCCGTTCCGCCTCGGCGGCGATTATACCGACGCCGTGTCCGGCTGGCCGCTGGGTCCCTCGGGGGGGCTTCGCGGCGCTGTTTAGAGTGCTTGCTCTAGACCCCCCATCCTAGAATACTATCCGGGCCCGGCGCCGATCCGGCAGGGCGATTCAATTCGGGAGAGCGGGCAATGCTGAAACGAGCGAAGGCGCAGATGGCGGGCGAGCCGGCGGAATCGGCGAAGGACCTGTCGCAGTCGGTGCTCAATTCCTCGCACCAGATCTGGCTCGCCGGGCTGGGCGCGTTTTCGCGGGCGCAGGCCGAGGGCATGAAGGTGTTCGAGACCCTGGTCCGGCAGGGCGAACGGCTCGAGGAAAAAACCCGGCGCGCGGCGTCTGACACCGCCGCCGCGGCGCGCGGCGCCGCTCGCGCCAAGGCGAAGGAGATGCAGCAAATGGCCGGTGGAACCTGGGACAAGCTCGAACAGGTGTTCGAGGATCGCGTCGAACGTGCGCTCTCCAAGCTCGGCGTCTACACGCAGAACGACGTGCAACGGCTGGCCGCGCGGGTCGACGAGTTGTCGGACGCCGTCAACGCTCTGCTGAAGGCGGCCGGCAAGCCGGCGGCGAAGCCCGCCGCCGAGCCGGCGAAGAAGCGGACGGCGGCAAAGACCCCGGCGGCGGCGAAGGCCGCGCGCAAGCCGAAGCCCGCGGCCGCCAAGCGCGCCCCGAAGTAGCTTCCCGGCTGCCGCGACAATGCGGGCGGCGAGGCCGCCCGCCTAGTCCCGGTTGAGCTTGTCGACCTGCTTGACGTAGTTCGTCATCGCGTCGTCGCGGGTCATGCCCTTGAGCTTGGCCCACGCGTCGTACTTCGCCCCGCCGACGAAATCGAAGCCGCCGGGCCGCTCGCCGGCGACGTCGCCGTCGGTCGCCTGCTTGTAGTACGAATAGAGCTTGAGCAGCGTCGCGTTGTCGGGCTTCTTCTTGGTCTTCTTGGCGGCCGCTGCCGCAGCCTCGAAGCTCGCCTTGAGATCGTCTTTCTTGGGGGCTGCCGCCATGGTGCCGTCCTCCGTCAGGGGTTGACCCCGCTTCGCGGGTTTGTGCTACTTTAGCGCGAGTCCGAAAACCCGTGCAAACTTCGCGCGCGGCGAAGCCCGCAGCGGCGAGGGGCATTCCGTTCAGCGACCACAGGGTTCCCATGGCACGTCGCGAAAAGATCTCCGCGGTCGACACCGCCTGGCTGCGGATGGATCGCCCCGACAACCTGATGATGATCTGCGGCGTGCTCACGTTTCGCGAGCGCATCGACCTGCGTCGGCTGCGCAAGACCGTCGAGCAGCGCTTCCTGCGCTTCAAGCGCTTCCGGGACATCCCGGTGTCGCAGCCCGCGATGTCGTTCTGGCACGCCGACACGGGCTTCGACCTCGACCACCACGTCGTGCACGTCGCCCTCCCGGGACGCGGCGGCAAGCGCGAGCTGCAGACGATGATCAGCCGGCTCGCCAGCACGCCGCTCAACCCGGCGCGCCCGCTGTGGCAATTCCACCTGGTCGACAACTACGCCGGCGGCAGCGCGCTGGTCGCGCGGATCCACCACTGCTATGCCGACGGCATCGCGCTGGTGCAGGTGATGCTGTCGATGACCGACGCGGCGCCGAACGGCCCGCCGGCGCTGCCGCCCCCACCCAGGCGCCAGGCGCGCGCTGGCAAGGGGGACGTCTCGACGCTGCTCGCGCAGCCGTTCGCCGGAGCGATGCAGACCGCGCTGAAGATCGGCGCGACGATGATCGAGAAGGGGGTCGCGATCTGGCAGGATCCGGCCAAGGCGGTGGCGCTGGCGGAGCAGGGCGGCGCGCTGACCTCGGAGCTCGCCCGGCTGGCAATGATGCGCCAGGACTCCCCGACCCGGTTCAAGGGCATGCCCGGGATCGCCAAGCGCGTCGCGTGGGCCGACCCGCTGCCGCTGCCCGAGGTCAAGGCGGTCGGCAAGGCGCTCGACGCCTCGGTCAACGACGTGCTGCTGTCCTGCGTCGCCGGCGCGCTGCGCGAGTACCTGGTCGAGAAGGGCGACTCGGTCGCCGACGTCAGCGTGCGCGCCCTGGTGCACGTCAACCTGCGCCCGCTGGAAAAGGCCTATCGGCTGGGGAACCAGTTCGGGCTCGTCTTCCTGGACCTGCCGCTGGGCATCGCCAACCCGGTCGCGCGCCTCTACGCGGTGCGCGAGAACATGCGGGCGCTGAAGGGCAGCTACCAGCCGGTGCTCACGCTGGGCCTGCTCGCGGCCGTCGGGGCGGGGCCGAAGCTCCTTCAGGACCAGCTGCTGCAGGCGCTCTCGCGCAACGGCACGGCGGTGATGACCAACGTGCCGGGGCCGCAGGTGCCCCTCTACGTCGCCGGGGCAAAGATCGAAGGCTTCATGTTCTGGGTGCCGCAGGCCGGCGACATCGGCATGGGCGTGTCGATCCTCTCCTACAACGGCACCGTGCAGTTCGGCCTCATCACCGACCGGGGCCTCGTCCCGGATCCGGAAGGCGTCATCCGGCGGTTCCGGCCCGAGTTCGACAAGCTGGTTCTGACCGCGCTGATGGCGCCGCCCTGGACCGGGGATCTCGATCCGGCCGTCGCGGCACGCGCGGCCGGCGTCGAGGAGCCGGCCTGAGAGGCTGCGAGTCGCTGCGTCCGCGCCCGTCGCGGCGCGCGCTGCGCGTCAGGGCCAGGCCGGATGCGTGTTGGGGACCGAGAACGCTTCCTTGAGGTACTGGTTCATCGGCACCGAGAGCTCCCGGGTCGAGAACCAGCGCGCGTAGACCCGGCGGATCTCGCCCGACTGGAACAGCTCATTCAACGCGCGGTTGACGACGCGCTCGAGCTGCGGCTCGTCTCTGCGCATCATGATCGCGTAGGGCTCCACCGAGAGGTACTTGCCGACGACGGCGAACTCCTGCGGCTTCGCCGCCTTGGAGATGAGCCCGTAGAGCAGCACGTCGTCCATCGGGAATGCCGCCGCCCGGCCCTCCTCGACCGCGCGGAACGACTCGTCGTGGTCCTTGGCTTCCAGCAGCGTCAGCTTCAGCACCCGTTCGTCGTTCAACTGCCGCAGCATCTTCTCGCTGGTCGTCCCCTTGGTCACCACGACGGCCTTGCCGCGAAGATCCTCGATGCCGGCGATGCCCGCATTGGCCTTGGTCAGCATCTTGATGCCGGTGACGAACGTCGTGTACGCGAACGCCACCTGCTTCTGGCGGTCGCGGGTGTTGGTCGTCGAGCCGCACTCGAGGTCGATCTTGTTCTCGAGCAGCGCGGGAATGCGGTTGGCCGAGCTCACCGTGACGTACCTGACCTCGAGGCGCGGCATCCGGAGCTCGGCCTTGATCGCCTCGGCGACGTGCTGGCACAGCTCGACCGAGTAGCCCTGCGGCTGCTTCTGCGTGCGCGAGGAACGAGAACGGCACCGACGCCTCGCGCACGCCGATGAGGATCACTCCGGTCTCGCGGATGCGCTTCAGCGTGTCGACCCGGGGCGCGGCGGGCGGCGCGGCGGCCGCCGTACCGGCCGCCGGTTGCGGCTGCGCCGGTGCCTGCGCCGACGCCGTCGCCAGGCCGAGTGAAAGTGCCAATACCCCGAGCAGCGCGCCGCGGGCGAGGCGACGCATCACGCGAGCTCGGACTTGGCGAGCTCGACGTCGAGGCGCTCCATCGCGTCGACCGGGGTGCACTGCGCCGCTTCCTGGTACAGCGCTTCGGCCTCGGCCATCCGGCTCTTGCCGAACAGCATGATCAGTCCGTTCGCGTACTCGATGCGGGCGATCGCCGAATCGGGGTGGACCTTCAGCGACTTCTGGAAGTGCTCGAGGGCCGAGTCCTTCTTGGCGCCGTAGGTCATGCCCCCGACGAGCGCGCCGACCTTGTCGATCACCTCGGCCTGGTAGGAGCCGTACGCGGTCAGCGCCTCCGCGTGCTTGGGGGCGAGCTTGAGCGTGGTCAAGAGCGCCTCCTTGATCTTGCCGCCGTAGCCCTGGGCCAGCGCCTTGGCGACCGAGATGCCCTGGCTGTAGCGCCCGAGCGCGTAGGCGTAGAGGTAGTGCGCGTTGGCTTCCTTGGGCGCTTCGGCGCGGCGGGCGTCGGCCCAGGCCGCAGCCTCCTCGAACAGCGCGAGTTTCGTCTTGTCGGACTTCTCGAGGTAGGTCGCGTAGATCGCCTGCGCCTTCGCGGCCGCGTTGCTGCCGGCGCTGCCGGCGGCCAGGCCCGCCTCGACCGCCCGGCCGAAATCGCCGGCGTGGTAGTGGCCCCAGGCCTCGAGGGCTGCGGGATCCTTGGGCAGCGGTTCGCAGTCCCCCTTGTGCAGCCGCGGCCAGTGCTTCTTCAGCGCTGCCGCGTCGTGGACGTAGGCCTTCTCGGGGTGTGGGAACCTGGCCCATTTCCTTGCCATCGCGAGCTCTCCTCGAGTCAAAGGTAGTCGTTGCCCAGCCGGTCGAGCAGCTTGCGGTCGCTGCCGACGAGATAGGGCGCGATCAGCGCCAGCACCTGGTAGGCGCCGCGGCCGAAGTCGACCTCGGCCTCCTTTGCGCGCAGGACCCGGCCCATCCGCTGGAACGACTGCCAATAGGTTGCGACCAACACGACGTTTTGCGCCAACGCCGCGATCTCGGGCTCCGAGGCGCGCATCCGGCCGGCCGCCACCATGCCGCGGCTCAACTCTACCACCGTGGCGACGCCCCGCCGGAGGAGCTCGCCGAAGCGGGCGGCGATGCGCCGGTTGCGCGAGGCGAGCTCGTCCAGGTCACGGTACAGGAAGCGTGCCGCCCACATCTCCTCCTGCAAGAGGTGCAGCAGCAGCCAGATGTCCTCGACGTTCGCGGGACGCCCCTGGGGGGCGGCGAGCAGCGGCAGCACCCGCGCCTCGTAGGCGGCGTACAGCTCGCCGATGATCTCGTCCTTGTTGCGGAAGTGGTAGTAGAGGTTGCCCGGCGAGATGTTCATCTCGTCGGCGATGTCGGCGGTCGTGATATTGGGCTCGCCGAACCGGTTGAAGAGGTCGAGGCTCGTCTCGAGGATGCGCTCGCGGGTGCGGCGCGGTCGTTTCTTTTCCGCCATGGCGATCCGGCCCGTCGTTGAAGGGCGCGGCACGCAGTGTAGAGCCGTGGATCGGCGGTGGCAAACCGGCCGCCCGCCGGCGGGTCACCCGGTCTCGAGCCGCGGGCCGTTGCGGACGCCCGGACTCCGGCCGGTGCCGCGGACGCCGGCGGCTCAGCGCGCGTGCGCGAGCC
>DATIUK010000166.1:0-5333 GCA_035466885.1 Casimicrobiaceae bacterium | reverse complement strand
GTGCGAGGTAATGGCTGGCATCCGGCACGATCGGCAGGATGAAGCGGACGAAACCGTAGCCGCCGATCTTCAGCGTGATGGCCGCCAGCACGACGGAACCGCCGGTCGGGGCCTCGGTGTGGGCGTCGGGCAGCCAGGTATGGACCGGCCACATCGGCACCTTGACCGCGAAGGCGAGGAAGAACGCGACGAAGAGCACGAGCTGCGTCGGCAGCGACAGCGGCACGTGGTACCAGTCGAGGATCGAGAACGACTCCGAGACCCGATAGAGGTAGATCAGCGCCACCAGCATCAGCAGCGATCCCAGCAGCGTGTAGAGGAAGAACTTGACCGCCGCGTAGACGCGGTTGGGGCCGCCCCAGACGCCGATGATGAGGTACATCGGGATCAGCATCGCCTCGAAGAAGACGTAGAACAGCACGCCGTCGAGTGCGGTGAACGCGCCGTTGATGAGCCCGGACATGATCAGGAACGCGGCCATGTACTGGGCGACGCGGCTCTGGATCACCTCCCAGCCCGCCCAGACGACGAGCAGGGTCATCAGGCTGTTCAGCAGCACGAACAGCATCGAGATGCCGTCGACGCCGAGCAGGTACTGGACGTCGAAGCGCGGGATCCACTCGGCGCTCTCGACGAACTGCATGTCGGAGGTGTTCGGGTTGAAGTGCGCCCACAGGGGCAGCGTCACCAGGAAGCCGGCCAGCGCGCCGACCAGCGCGATCCAGCGCGCGAGCGCCGCGTCGCGGTCGCGGCCGTAGACCAGCACCGCGAGGCCGGCGGCGATCGGGATCCAGATGGCTAGCGAGAGGTACGGCATGGAGGTCTTTGCATGGGAGTCAGCGGCCGACCCACCAGGTCAGCATCGCGAAGAAGCCGAGAATCATCGCGAACGCGTAATGGTAGACGTAGCCCGACTGCAGGTGGCGCAGCAGCGAGGCGGCCCAGCCGACCAGCCGCGCCGACCCGTTGACGAAGAACCCGTCGATGATCGTCGCGTCGCCGACCCTGTACAGGAACCCGCCGAGACGGCGCGCGCCGCCGGCGAAGAACCAGTCGTTGAAGCGGTCGAAGTAGTACTTGTTGTCGAGCAGCGTGTAGAGCGGGCCGATCGCCGACTTGATCCGCGCCGGCAGCGCCGGGTTGACGAGGTAGCAGTACCACGCCGCGACGATGCCGCCCCCCGCCAGCCAGAACGGCAGCGACAGCACGCCGTGCTGGATGAATGCGGCGACGCCGTGCCACTCGTTCTTGAGCTCCCAGAGCACCGCGTGCTCGGGTCGCACGACGATCGAGGTGCCGAAGTAATCGCCGAAGAGCATCGGCTCGATGTAGGTCCAGCCGGTGAAGACCGACGGGATCGCCAGCAGCACCAGCGGGACCGTGACCACCCACGGGCTCTCCTTCGGCGGCCCGCCGTGGTGGCCGTGGGCGTCCGGCTCGTCGCCGGCCTCGTGCCCGGCGTCGTGCAGCTCGGCCGCGTGCTCGTCGTGGACCTTCGCCTGCCCGGTCGGATCGAAGCGCTCCTTGCCATGGAAGGCAAGGAAGAGCATCCGGAACGAGTAGAACGCGGTGATGAACACGCCGGCCAGCACGGCGAAGTTCGCGTAGCCGTGGCCCGGAATCTTCGAGAGCTGCACCGCCTCGATGATCGCATCCTTGGAGAAGAAGCCGGCGAACGGCGGGATCCCCGCGAGCGCGAGCGAGCCGACCAATGCGGTGATCCAGGTGATCGGCATGTACTTGCGCAGGCCGCCCATCTTGCGCAGGTCCTGCTCGTGGTGCAGCGCGATGATCACCGAGCCCGCGCACAGGAACAGCAGCGCCTTGAGGAAGGCGTGCGTCATCAGATGGAAGATCGCCGCCGAGTACGCCGACACGCCCAGCGCGACGGTCATGTAGCCCAGCTGCGACAGCGTCGAGTAAGCGACCACGCGCTTGATGTCGTTCTGGACGATCCCGAGGAAGGCCATGAACAGCGCCGTCGTCGCCCCGATGACCGTGACGAACGACAGCGCGGTCTCGGAGAGCTCGAACAGCGGGCTCATCCGGGCGACCATGAAGATGCCGGCGGTGACCATCGTCGCCGCGTGGATCAGCGCCGAGATCGGCGTCGGGCCTTCCATCGAGTCGGGCAGCCACACGTGCAGCGGCACCTGCGCGCTCTTGCCCATCGCGCCGACGAAGAGGCAGATGCAGACGACCGTCAGCAGCGACCACTCGGTCGCACCCCACAGGCTGACCGTCGTCCCGGCCATGCCATCGGCCCTGGCGAACACCTGCGCGTAGTCGAGCGTCCCGAAGTACGCGAGCACGAGCCCGATGCCGAGCACGAAGCCGAAGTCGCCGACGCGGTTGACCAGGAACGCCTTCAGGTTGGCGTAGATCGCCGTCGGCCGCGTGTACCAGAAGCCGATCAGCAGGTAGGACACCAGGCCCACCGCCTCCCAGCCGAAGAAGAGCTGGACGAAGTTGTTGCTCATCACCAGCATCAGCATCGAGAACGTGAACAGCGAGATGTACGAGAAGAACCGCGTGTAGCCGGGGTCCTCCGCCATGTAGCCGATCGTGTAGACGTGCACCATCAGCGAGACGAAGCTGACGACGACCATCATCGTCGCCGTCAGCGGGTCGATGAGAAAGCCGATCGCGAGCTTGAGGCTCCCGGACTGCAGCCAGGTGTAGATGTCGCCGTTGAAGCGCGCGCCGGCCATCACGTCGCGCCAGATCACCACCGATGCCACCGTCGCGACGGCGACGCCCAGGATGCACAGCCAGTGCGACAGCCCCCGTCCGAGCCGCGCGCCGAACAGGCCGACCAGGACCGCCCCGGCGAGCGGAGCGAGGGGGACCAGCAGGTAGAGTTGCTGCATCGTCATGGTGGCGGTGTCAGAAGGTGCGAGCGAATCCCGCGTGGCCGAGGAGGCCGTCCAAACGGTCCCAATCAAGGCGCCAAGCGCAGCCGTAGCCCAAGCTACGGCGAGCATTTGCAACGCAGAGTGGGGCCGTTTGGGCGGAATGAGCGGTCATGTGGGATTCGGTCGCACCTTCTTAGCCCTTCAGCCGGTCGATGTCCTCGACGTTGATCGAGCCCACGTTGCGGAACAGCAGCACCAGGATCGCGAGCCCGATCGCGGACTCGGCGGCGGCGACGGTGAGGATGAAGAACACGAACACCTGCCCGGCCATGTCGTCCATGAACGAGGAGAACGCGATGAAGTTCATGTTGACGGCCAGCAGCATCAGCTCGATCGCCATCAGCAGGATGATCACGTTCTTGCGGTTGAGGAAGATGCCCGCCATCGCGATGGCGAACAGGATCGCCCCGAGCACGAGGTAGTGCGACAGCGCCGGTGCGGCCAGTAGTGCCAAGTTGCCCCTTCCTTCCCTTCGTTGCCGGCGCCGGCGCGGGCTCCCCTGCCCGCCGCCCGCCGCCGCGTCCGTCCGTTCAGCCTTCGCGCTTCTCCGTCGGCATGCTCAGCACGCGCAGCCGGTCCTTCGCCCGCACCGTCACCTGCTCGCCCGGGTCCTGGTAGCGCGTCTCGCGGCGCCGGCGGTGCGTCAGCGCGATCGCCGCGATGATCGCGACCAGCAGCACGACGGCGGCGATCTCGAACGCGTAGACGTAGTCGGTGTAGAGCAGCAGGCCCAGCGCGCGGGTGTTGCCTCCCGCCGCCGGCGCCGGCGCACCCGCGGTGCCGGGCTTCACATAGCTGCCGAGCAGCACCAGCGCCATCTCGACCAGCACCAGCACGCCGACCGCGGCCGCGACCGGAACGTAGTTGCGGAACTGCGCCCGAAGGCTGTCGAAGTTGACGTCCAGCATCATCACCACGAACAGGAACAGCACCATCACCGCGCCGACGTAGACCAGCACCAGCGCGATGGCCAGGAACTCGGCGCGCAGCATCAGCCAGTGCGCCGCGGCGGTGAAGAACGCCAGCACCAGCCACAGCGCCGCGTGGACCGGGTTGCGCGTGGTCACGACCCGCAGCGCGGCGAAGACCAGGATCGCCGCGAAGGCGTAGAAGAGGAAGGTCGGGAAGCTCATGGTGGTTGGCGCCGGCGGTCAGCGGTACGGCGCGTCGGCCTCGCGATCGGCGGCGAGCTGCTGCTCGTAGCGGTCGCCGACCGCCAGCAGCATCTCCTTGGTGTAGTAGAGGTCGCCGCGCTTCTCGCCGTGGTACTCGAGGATCCTCGTCTCGACGATCGAGTCGACCGGGCAGCTCTCCTCGCAGAAGCCGCAGAAGATGCACTTGGTGAGGTCGATGTCGTAGCGCGTCGTGCGCCGGCTGCCGTCGGCACGCTGCTCGCTCTCGATGGTGATCGCGAGCGCCGGACAGACCGCCTCGCAGAGCTTGCAGGCGATGCAGCGCTCCTCGCCGTTGGGGTAGCGGCGCAGCGCGTGCAGGCCGCGGAAGCGCGGGCTCTGCGGCGTCTTCTCCTCGGGGAACTGGACCGTGACCTTGCGCGCGAACAGGTGGCGCCCGGTCAGCCGCAGCCCCTGGAGGAGCTCCAGCAGCAGCCAGGTGTTGGCGAGGTTCTTGACGCGGGTGAGCATCGTCACGGCCCTCAGTGGAACAGCGGCGCGAAGCGCGTCTGCATCATCGCGCCGACGAAGACGATCCACACCAGCGTCACCGGGATGAACACCTTCCAGCCGAGACGCATGATCTGGTCGTAGCGATAGCGCGGGAACGTCGCGCGGATCCACAGGAACATGAGCAGGACGAACGACATCTTGGCCAGCAGCCACGGCAGGCCGTCGCCGAACGGCGCCACGCCGAGGATCGTGTTGCTGTTGAGCAGCGGCCAGGGCGAGAGCCACCCGCCGAGGAACATGATCGCGGTCAGCGCCGAGATCAGGATCATGTTCATGTACTCGGCGAGGAAGAACAGCGCGAAGGTGACGCCCGAGTACTCGACGTGGAAGCCGGCGACGATCTCCGACTCGCCCTCGGCGACGTCGAAGGGGTGGCGGTTGGTCTCGGCGACGCCGGAGATGAAGTAGACGATGAACAGCGGGAACAGCGGGATGAAGTACCAGTTGGCGAGCCCGCCTTCCTGGCCGCGCACGATGTCGGACAGGTTGAGGCTGCTCGCGCACATCAGCACGCCGACCAGCGCGAAGCCAATGGCGATCTCGTAGGACACGATCTGCGCCGCCGAGCGCAGGCAGCCCAGGAACGCGTACTTCGAGTTCGATGCCCAGCCGGCGAGGATGATGCCGTAGACACCGACCGAGGTCATGGCCAGGATGTAGAGCAGGCCTGCGTTGATGTCGGCGAGCACCATCCCGTCGGCGAAGGGCACGACCGCCCAGGCGGCGAGCGCCG
>DATIUK010000165.1:0-4926 GCA_035466885.1 Casimicrobiaceae bacterium | reverse complement strand
CGACGTTCTTCGACGGCGGCGACCAACCGGTCGCGCACATCGACTTCACCCACCCGTACACGCCGGAGCTGCGCGCCAAGTGCCTCGCGGCCGGCGCCGCGGCCGGGATCCCGCTGACCGACGGCGGCGGCTATGGCGCGGTGCAGGGCCCGCGACTGGAGACGGCGGCCGAGATCGATCGTCTGGAGCGCGACGGCGTCACGCTGGTCGGGATGACCGGACTGCCCGAGGCGGCGCTGGCGCGCGAGCTCGAGCTCCCCTACGCGGCGATCTGCGTCGTCGTCAACCACGCCGCCGGGCGCGGCGACTCGGCGACCGCCATTTCGATGGACGGGATCGCCGCGGTGCTGCAGACCGGGATGGGCAACGTGCGGCTGCTGCTCGACCATGTGGCGCCGCGGATCTGACACCGTCTCCGCCCGGCCGTTGCCGGACTGCGGCTGCCGCGGTGGGCCGCGGCATACGGGAAGGCGATGATCCGGGACATCCTGCGCATGGGCGACGCGCGGCTGCTGCGCCCGTCGGCGCCGGTGGCGTCCTTCGGCACGCCCGAGCTCGAGGCGCTCGTCGCCGACCTGCGCGACACGATGGCGGCGAAGAGCGGCGCGGGACTCGCGGCGCCGCAGATCGGCGTCCCGCTGCAGGTCGTGATCTTCGGCGGCGCGGCGAATCCGCGCTACCCGGAGGCCGGCGCCGTGCCTTACACCGAGCTCGTCAATCCGCTGCTGACGCCGTTGTCCGACGTCATCGAGGAAGACTGGGAGGGCTGCCTGTCGGTGCCCGGGATGCGCGGCGTCGTGCCACGCCACCTGCACCTGCGCTACGAGGGCTTCGATCCGCGCGGACGCCCGTTGCGGCGCGAGGTGAGCGGGTTCCACGCCCGCGTCGTCCAGCATGAGTGCGACCACCTCGCCGGCATCCTCTACCCGATGCGCATGCGCGACCTGGCGCGCTTCGGCTTCACCGACATCCTGTTCCCCGATGCGGCCGCGGCCGAGGAGTAGCCGCCGCGCCGCCGGCGTCAGACGCGCAGCTGGTCGTAGATCCGCGTCTCGAGCCGCAGCACCGCGTGCTCGTCGTGCAGCCGCGCGCCGTCGATCAGGAACGTGTCCTCGGCGCGCTCGCCCAGCGTGTTGATCTTGGCGCTCGCGACGTTGATGTTGGCGTCGGCCAGCGTGTAGGCGATCGCCGCGAGCAGGCCGGGGCGGTCGCCGGCGACGATCTCCAGGATGTAGTGCGTTCCCTTGTCGTCGGGGAAGATCTTGACCTCCGGCGTCAGCGGGAAGTGCTTCAGGTGCCGGCTGACGCGCCCCGGGGTGGGCGGCTGGAGCGGCTGCTGCAGCTCGAGCGCGCGCTTCAACTCGAACTCGACGCCCTGGATCGTCTCGCGATAGGACGCGTCGGGCTCCGCCGGATCGTGGACGATGAAGGTGTCCAGCGCGTAACCGTGCCGGGTCGTGTGCACGCGGGCGTCGAGGATCGACAGTCCCTGGCGCCCGAAGAAGCCGCAGATCCGGGCGAAGAGCTCCTTGCGGTCGGGCACGTACACCATCACCTGCAGCCCGGCCTCGCCGTGCGAGAGGCGGGCGCGCACGACCGGCTCCTTCGCGTCCGGGCGATAGTGCAGCTGGCGCGCGTGCCAGGCGATCTCGTCGGCGGTGTGGCGCTGGAAGTAGATGCTGTCGAGGTGGCGCCAGAGGCGCGCCTCGGCCCCCTCCGGCACCGCGTAGAGGCGAAGCAGGCGGCGCGCTTCCTGCTGGCGCTCCTGCAGGCTGTCGGCGAGAGTCACCGCGACCGTCGAGCCGGCGAGCCATGCCCGGGTCGCGTTGAACAGGTCCTCGAGCAGCCGCGCCTTCCACGCATTCCACACCTTCGGGCTCGTGGCGCGGATGTCGGCGACGGTGAGGATGTAGAGCGCGGCCAGCCGGCGCTCGTCGCGGACTTTCCCGGCGAAAGCGGCGATGACGTCGGGGTCGGTGAGGTCCTGCTTCTGCGCAGTCGCCGACATCGTGAGGTGCTGCGCGACCAGCCAGGCGACGACCTCGGTATCCTCGGCCGGCAGGCCGTGCGCCCGGCAGAACCGGCGCGCCTCGCGCTCGCCGAGGATCGAATGGTCGCCGCCGCGGCCCTTGGCGATGTCGTGGAAGAGCCCCGCGAGGTAGAGCACCTCCTTGCGCGCAAAATCGTTGAACAGGCGCGAGCAGAGCGGGTACTCGTGCGCGTGCTGCGGCTCGGCGAAGCGGCGCAGGTTGCGCACGACCATCAGGATGTGCTCGTCGACCGTGTAGACATGGAACAGGTCGTGCTGCATCTGGCCGACGATGCGCCCGAAAGCCGGCAGGTAGTTGCCCAGGATGTCGTAGAGGTTCATCCGCCGCAGCTCGTGGGTGAGGCCGCGCGGCTCGCGGAACACCTGCAGGAACCGGGCCCGGTTGGCGGGGTCGCGCCGGAACTTCGCGTCGATCCGGTGGCGGTTGCGCCACAGCGCGCGCAGCGTGCGGGCCGACATGCCCTTCAGGTCCGGATGGCGCTGCATGGTCAGGAACGCGTCGAGCATGGCGGCCGGGCGCCGTTCGAACACCGCCTCGTCGGCGAGGTGCAGCAGGCCCTCGATGGCGAGGAACTCGTCGGAGAGCGGCCGCGGCTCCGCCGGGATCGGGAGCAGGCGCGCCTGCAGGTTCTGCAGCAGGATCACGTTGGCCTGGCGGACCAGCTTTGCGGCCCGGTAGTAGCGCTGCATCAGGAGCTCGCTCGCGCGGCGGGTCGCGGTGTCGGCGAGGCCGAGCTGCCGCGCGAGCGCCGCCTGCTGGTCGAACACCAGCCGGTCCTCGCGCCGCCCCGCGAGGTAGTGCAGCCGCACGCGGAGCCCGGCGATGAAGCGCTCCTGGCGCGCCACCGAGCGCGCCTCCTGCGCGGTCATCAGACCGGCCCGCGCGAGCTCGCCCCAGCTGCGCCCGAGGCCGGCGGCGCGGGCGATCCAGAGGACGGTGTGCAGGTCGCGCTGGCCGCCGGGGCTCTCCTTGATGTTGGGCTCGAGGTTGTACGCGGTGTCGTGGTACTTGAGGTGCCGCTGTTGCTGCTCGAGGAGCTTCGCCTCGTAGAAGTGCGGTACGTCCATCCGGGCCTCGAAAGCGCGCACGAAGTCCCGGTACAGCGCGCGCGAACCCGCGAGCAGCCGGTGCTCGAGCAGGTTGGTCCGGACCGTGATGTCGCCGTCCATCTCGGCCTCGCACTCGGCGACGGTGCGCACGCTGTGCGCGCTCTCGACGCCGATGTCCCAGAGCAGGCTCACGAAGCGCTCGACGAACGCGGTCTCGGCGGCATCGGCGGGGCCGGACAGCAGCAAGAGGAGGTCGATGTCGGAGTGCGGGAAGAGCGCACCGCGGCCGAAACCGCCGACGGCGAGCAGCGCCATCCCGGCCGGCGCCGGGCAGGAGGTCCAGGCCTCGACCAGGACGCCGGCGACCAGGCGCGTGTGCCCGCGCAGCAGCGCCGCGGTGTCGGCGCGGGCGAGGAACGCGTCGCGCAGCGCGGCGCGGCCCGCCTTCAGCTCCTCCCGCCAGCGGGCGGCCGGAAGGGGGGCCGGCGCGGGCGTCGGGGAGGCCGGGTCCATGCGGCGGTTCAGGGCGCCGGCGGCGCCGGCGTCCCGGCGGAGACCGTGAGGACCTCGTGGCCCTCCGGCGTCACCAGGATCGTGTGCTCCCACTGCGCCGACAGCGAATGGTCGGCGGTGACGATCGTCCACCCGTCGGCGAGGCAGCGGATCGCCGCCTTGCCGGCGTTGATCATCGGCTCGATGGTGAAGATCATCCCGGGTTCGAGCACCGCGCCGGTGCCGGCGCGCCCGTAGTGGAGCACCTGCGGCTCCTCGTGGAACTGCCGCCCGATGCCGTGGCCGCAGAATTCGCGCACCACCGAGAAGTGGTGCGCCTCGGTGAACTTCTGGATCGCTTCGCCGATGTCCCCGAGGCGCCCGCCGGGGCGGACCGCGCGGATGCCCTGCCACATGGCCGCGTAGGCGGTGTCGATCAGCCGGCGGGCCTGGATCGACGGCGTGCCGATGCAGAACATCCGACTGCTGTCGCCGTGGAAGCCGTCCTTGATGACGGTGACGTCGATGTTGACGATGTCGCCGGGCCGCAACTTCTTGTCCCCGGGGATGCCGTGGCAGACGACGTGGTTGACCGACGTGCACAGCGACGCCGGGTACGGCCGGTGCCCCGGCGGCTGGTAGTTGAGCGTCGCCGGGATGACCCGCTGGACGTTGACCTGGTAGTCGTGCGCGAGGCGGTCGATCTCGCCGGTGGTGATGCCGGGCTGCACCTGCGGGGCGAGCCAGTCGAGTAGCTCCGCGGCGAGCCGCCCGGCAACGCGCATCGCGGCGATGTCCTCGCCGCTCTTGATCGCGATGGGCATCAGGCGCGCAGCAGCTCGTTGATGCTGGTCTTGGACCGGGTCTTCGCGTCGACCTGCTTGACGATTACCGCGCAGTAGAGGCTGTGCGAGCCGTCGGCCGCGGGAATGCTGCCGGCGACGACGACCGAGCCCGGCGGCACGCGGCCGTAGCTCACCTTGCCGGTGGCGCGGTCGAGGATCCGCGTGCTCTGGCCGAGGAATACGCCCATCCCCAGCACCGAGTTCTCCTCGACGATCACGCCCTCGACCACCTCGGAGCGCGCGCCGATGAAGCAGTTGTCCTCGATGATCGTCGGGTTAGCCTGCAGCGGCTCCAGCACGCCGCCGATGCCGACGCCGCCGGAGAGGTGGACGTTGCGCCCGATCTGCGCGCAGGAGCCGACGGTGGCCCAGGTGTCGACCATCGTGCCCTCGTCGACGCGCGCGCCGATGTTCACGTACGAGGGCATCAGCACGACGTTGGGCGCGATGAACGCGCCGCGCCGCGCGACCGCCGGCGGGACCACGCGT
>DATIUK010000164.1:0-9818 GCA_035466885.1 Casimicrobiaceae bacterium | reverse complement strand
TACGAAGGCAACCGCCAGGTGCGCCTGGCGCAATACACGATGCTCGGCGTCGGCGGGCTGCTCGCGCTCGATGCGCTGCAGATCACGCCTGGCGTAATTCACATGAACGAAGGGCATCCAGCCACGGTGACGCTCGAACTGGTCGGGCGCGAAATGGCGCTTGGCCGCTCGTTCGCGGAGGCAAGCGAAGCGGTCCGGCAGCGCGTCGTGTTCACCACCCACACGCCGGTACCGGCGGGCAACGAGACCTATTCGAGGGACGAGATTCTTGCCGTCATGCCGCGGGTGTTGCGCAATCTCGGCGACGACGTAGAGGCCGCGTTGCGCCTTGGCCGCATCAACCCCGACGACCGCAACGAGTCCAGCGGCATGACCGCCTTGGCGATCAGGATGAGCCGCAGCACCAACGCAGTGAGCAGGATTCATGGCGGTGTGTCGCGTGGCATGTGGCAGCCGTTGTTTCCGGGTCGCCCAGTCGATGCGGTCCCCATCACCCACGTGACCAACGGCGCCCACCTGCCGAGCTGGATGACGCCACAGATGCGTCGGCTCCTCGACCGCCATCTTCCAGACGGCTGGCAGACGTCCGAACGTGTCACCGACCCCGAGACCTGGCGGGCGGTGGACAAGATCCCGGATGCGGAGTTGTGGACGGTCAGCCGGGAGTCGAGCCATCGGATGGCCGCGTGGGTCAAATCGAAGACTGTGACCGACCGGTTGACGCGTGGCGACACGATTGAATATGTCATGCAGGCCGCGCAGACATTCGATCCCGAGGTACTCACCCTCGGGTTCGCGCGCCGGCTCGCGTCGTACAAACGGCTGTACCTGCTGATCCACGATCGCGACCGGATGCTGCGCATGCTCGACGGGCCGCGACCGCTGCAGTTGCTGTTCGCCGGCAAGGCGCACCCGATGGATGACGATGGCAAGCGGATTTTGGAGCAAATGTTCAGTCTGAAGTCGGATCCGCGGACCGGGCGCCGGGTCGCCTTCCTCGAGGACTACGACATCGGCTTGGCGAGCCTGCTGACCGCCGGTTGCGACGTCTGGATCAACCTGCCGCGCCCGCCACTCGAAGCGAGCGGGACGAGCGGCATCAAGGCAGCCTTCAATGCTACGTTGAACCTCAGCGTGCTGGACGGCTGGTGGGCCGAGGCCTACGACGGCACCAACGGCTGGGCGATTGCCGATACCAAGGAGAACGACCAGGGCACGCAGGACGCGCGTGACGCGGCGGCCCTGTACGATCTCCTGGAGCGGGAAGTGATACCGCTGTTCTATGATCGCGACGCCAGTGGCATCCCGCGTGGCTGGGTGGCACGGATGAAGGCGTGCTTGCGCACCATCGGACCTCGGTTCTGCGCGACCCGAATGCTCGACGACTACGTGCGCAACATCTACAGCGCCCGCTAAGGCGGATGGCCCGAACCGGCAGCGGGCGGCGCGGCCGATACCGTGCCGGTGGGCTGCCTCTGGCCCGGCGGCGATCCCCATGCACGCCCCCTGTTTGCCGCGTTGCGGCGTTGGGGATCAGGGTGGGCGGCACGATGTTCCGGCCGCCATTGGTAAAGGGACTATGTCGTGCGGCTGAGGTGAGTTGGCTGAATTCCCGGCGGCTTCGTGGGATCGCCGGTCGCCTCGTCAATGGCGGCTTACCGGAAGATTCCGCGGCGACCACCAACGGCCAACTGCCGCCGTTGGGCCGAGGAGCATCACGGTTCGAATCCGCATCGAGGCGGCAGTCAGTCAGACTGGCCTTGCCAACCCATTGCAGACCAGCGTGGGAGTGGCAAGGCATCGCCCTGACTCGGCCGATGCTGGTCGAGCGGCGGCGTGCCTTGCGGGCCTTCACGGCGCGCGCCAGCCTCACTCGCTTGGCACCGGCGCGGTCGGCTTCGCCGCGCGGCCGGGCCAGAGCACGGCGATCATCGCGCAGAGCACCAGCGCCAGCGCCGTCCACTCCCCCGGGCCGGGTCGCTCGCCCAGCACCAGCATGCCGGCGAAGACGCCGACAATCGGCACCGGCAGCGACGCCATCGACGAGACCGCGATCGGCAGCGTGCGCACCAGCGTGAACCACGCCCAATGCGCGAGCGTGCCGGCGAGGAAGATGTTGTACAGGATCGCGAACCACGCGCGCCCGGTGAGCTCCGGCATCGGCCCGGGGGCGACGAGGGGGGCGAGCAGCGCGATCGGCACCCAGCCCAGCAGCATCATCCAGCCCGACAGCGCGGTCGGCGGCAGCGGCGGGTTCCACTTGCGCAGCAGCACGGTGCCGAACGCCCAGCAGACCGAGGCGCCGAGGATGAACAGCGTTGCGGTCGGCGCGCGCTGGAGCTGCCGGATGTCGTCGCCGAGGAGCAGCGCCATGCCCGCCATGCCCAGCGCGAGACCGAAGAGCTTGCGCCGGCTGAGCGGCTCGTGCAGCAGCCCGAGCGAGAACAGCACGGTCCACAGCGGCATCGTGTAGGCGATGATCACGCTGCGTCCGGCCGGCAGCTGAGCGACGCCGAACAGCACCAGCGTGTTCCAGCCGGCGATGTTGAAAAAGGCCAGCACCGCGACCTCGCCCCACAGGCGGCGCGGCACGCGGATCGACTCGCCGGAAAGCTTCGCCACCGCGAGCATGCCGAGTGCCGCAAAAGGCAGCGTCAGTCCTCGGAAAGTGAGCGGCGGCAGCAGCGACACCCCCATTTTCAGCACTGGCCAGTTGCAGCCCCAGACCAGCGCCAGCACGGCGACCGGGACGAGCGTTCGGAGGTCGAGCGCGGGCGCCTGGGGCCCCGCCGGGCCGGTCACCTTCGAGCTCCGGCTCCGATCGCCTCGCCGTACTTGCTCTGGTGCAGCTCGCGCGCCTGCGTCACCCAGCCGTCGCGGCGGATGCGCCCCGGGAATTCCGCCAGGCGGGCGTCGAACTCGTCGATGTCGCGCTCGGACCAGCGCGCGATGTCGCGGTAGCTGGTGACCCCGAGCTGGTGCAGCATCCGTTCGAGCACCGGGCCGACGCCGACGATGAGCTTGAGGTCGTCGGGCGCGGCGGTGCCGAACAGCACCGGCGGCGCGTTGTTCTCGATGTCGACGACGAGCTGCCGGTAGCGCGCGGTCTCGGCTCGCGAGCGCGCCAGTGCGTCGAAGAGGCGACGACGGTCCTGCGCGAACGCCTCGCCCTGCACCAGGTTTGCGTCGCGATCGGTGAGGCTTTGCCGCAGAGCCGCGGCCTCCGCTTCGCCGCTTCGCACCAGCCGCGCGAGCTCGGCCTGGCTTGCGCCGGCGGTCGACGCAGGGCCGGCGGCTGGCAACGCCGCCTCGACACTCGCCGGCGCCTGGGTGCCGTCCACGTCAACCGGCTGCGGCGCGCGCGGCAGCAACGGCTCCGGCGTGTTGTCCGCGGCCGGCGCCGAACCGGCATTGCGCCGACGGCCGAGCACATACCCCGCCGCGAAGAAGGCGACGGCGCCGAGCAGGAGAAGGATCAGGTTCACGGGCGGACGCCGGCGTGCGGCGGCAGGTTGGTCGAGGGCGGGCGCGGCGCACCGACGGCGACGTGGCGCACCCGGCGTGATTGTAGTCGACCGCGCGAGGCGAGGCCAAACCCGCGCCACGGGGTTCGCCCTGCGGGTCGGTCGCCCGTTCCTCCGAAGGGTCGCCTCGCTGCTGCTAGAATGACCAGTTACCCTTCCCGCTGGCAGCCATGGCCGAACCCGAGACGACCCCCGCCGTCGCCGTCCCCGAACCGCAGCGCGTCGCCCCGGTGCCGCCGGGTGCGGCTTCCCGCGCGGCGACGCGGCCGCTGCCTTCCGGCGCGCTCTGGGGCATCGCGGCGCTCGTCGTCGTCGCCGTCGTCGCGTCCTGGCTCGATGCCCGCCGCAGCAGCGCCGACCTGCGCACCGAGGTCGCGCAGCGGCTCGCCACCATCGAGGCCGCGGGCATCGCCGCGGGCCGCGGCCAGGCCGAGACCGCCGCGGAGCTGCGCGACGCGCAGGCGAAGATCGCCCTGCTCGAGGAACGTCTCGCCGAATCGCAAACCCAGCAGTCGGCATTGGAGGCGCTCTACCGCGACCTCGCGCCGTCGCGCGACGAGATCGCGCTCACCGAGGTCGAGCAGGTGCTGCTGATCGCGAGCCAGCAGCTGCAGCTCGCCGGCAACGTGCCGGCGGCGCTCGCCGCGCTGCAACTCGCCGACGCCAAGCTGCAGCGCCTCGAGCGGCCGCAGACGCTCGCGCTTCGCCGGGCGCTGACGCGCGACATCGACGCGCTCAAGGCGACGCCCTACGTCGACGTCGCCGGGCTGTCGCTGAAGCTCGACCAGGCGATCGCCGGCGTCGACGCGCTGACGCTGGCGCGCGACGAGCGCATCCCGCCGCCGCCGCGCGAGAGTGCGCCGGGCGCCGACGAGCCGGCGTGGCGCCGCCTGCTGCGCGACGCGTGGGCCGACCTGCGCCAACTGGTTCGCATCGAGGTCTCGGACCGGCCGGCAGCGCCGCTCGTGCCGCCGGCGCAAACCTATTACCTGCGCGAGAACCTGAAGCTGCGCCTGCTGTCGGCGCGGATCGCGCTCCTGAACCGCGACGACGCCAGCTTTCGAGCCGACGTCACCGCGGCCGAGAGCTGGGTGAAGCAGTATTTCGACCTGCGGACCAAGCCCGTGCAGACGCTGCAGTCGACGCTGAAGCAGGCCGCCGCCGCGCCGATGCCGGGCGCCGTGCCCGACCTCTCGCGCAGCCTCGACGCGCTGCGCACGCTCCGGCTCGCCCAGGAGCGCGCGGCGGGACGCGCACCGGCGAAGTAGCGGACCGCGCTGTGCGAATCCTGTTCTGGTTCCTGCTGCTCGCCGCCGCGGCGGTCGGCGTCGCGCTGGCGATGAAGATCAGCACCGGCTATGCGCTGTTTGTCGCGCCGCCCTACCGCGTCGAGATCTCGCTCAACCTGCTGCTGGTGTCGCTGGTCGCCGGCTTCGTCGCGCTCTACATCGTGCTGCGGATAGTGCGCCGCGCGATGGGCCTGCCCGACGAGGTGCGCGCCGCGAGGCGCCGCACCCAGCAGGAGCGCGCGCGGGCCAAGAACGACGCTGCCGTGGTTGCGCTGCTCGAGGGACGCTACGGCCGCTCGCGCAAGTTCGCCGACGAGTCCCTGGCGATACCGCAGTCGTCGGGGCTTGCGGCGCTGGTCGGCGCCCGTGCCGCGATCGAGACGCGCGACTTCGCGGCGGCCGAGGCGCTGCTCGCGCGCGCCGACGCCCAGGTCGCCGCGCTCGCGGTGCCCCGATTGATGCTCGAGGCCGAGATCAAGCTCGAGCAGCGGCAGCCGGTCGAGGCACTCGCCGTGCTGCAGGCGCTGCGCAAGGAGGCGGGACTGCACACCGCGGCGCTGCGGCTCGAGCTGCGCGCGCTGCAGGCGGCGGGCCGCTGGGCCGAGATCCCGACGCTCGTCGACCAACTGGTCAAGCGCAAGGCCTACGGCGCGCTGGAGGGAGAGCACGTCCGCGCGGCGGCGCACGCGGAAGAACTCGCCGCCCGCCGGCACGATGCGCTGGGCCTGCGCTCGTACTGGACCCGGCTCTCCGATGCGGAGCAGCGGCGGCCCCGGATCGCCCGCGCCGCGGCCGGCAGCTTTCTTGCCCTCGGCCTCGACCGCGATGCCGTCGAGGCGCTGAGCAGGAGCCTCGACCGGCACTGGGAGTCCTCGCTCCTCGCCCTGTACGCCGAGTGCCGGCCGGAAGACGCGACGCGGCAGCTCGAGCAGGCCGAGCGCTGGCTGAAGGAGCACCCTCAGGATGCGCCGCTGCTGCGCGCGCTCGGCGCCCTGTGCGAGCGGGCGCAGCTCTGGGGCAAGGCGCAGACGTACTTCGAGGCCAGCCTGTCGGTCGAGCCGTCGCACCGCGCGCACCTGGCACTTGGCGAGCTCTTCCGCAAGCTCGGGCGCGACGGCGACGCGAACGCGCATCTCGCCGCGGCGCTCAAGCTCGCCGTTTCCGACCTCAAGGACGCCGGCGGCTGAATCGCTGCCGGGATGGGCCGGGCAGGTTCGGAAGGCCGCTGCCGCGTCGTGGAGTCGCGGCGCCAGGCCTCGCGTCAGGCCGGCTTCTCGGCCGCGGCGCCGTAGGTGAAGCTATCGGCGAAGAACTCGTCGGGCGGTAGCGCCCGCTGGGCCGTGAAGCTCGCGCGCGCGGCGTCGACCATCGCCGGCGCGCCGCAGACGTAGACCTGGTAGCCACGCAGGCTGGGGAAGTCGTCGAGCACCGCCTGGTGGACGAGGCCCGTGCGTCCCGGCCACGCATCGTCCGGCGCGGGTTCCGACAGCACGGGGATGAACGTGAAGTTGCGGCCCTGCTGCCAGCTTCCCGGCAGGTCCGGCAGGTAGAGGTCCTTCTTCGTCCGGGCGCCCCAGTAGAGGACGAACGGCCGCCGCGCGTCCAGGTCGTGGTGCAGCGCGTGCTCGACGATCGCCTTGATCGGCGCGAAGCCGGTGCCGCCGGCGACCAGGATCACCGGCTTGTCCGAGTCCTCGCGCAGGTAGAACGACCCGTGCGGGCCCTCGAAGCGCAGGATCTCGCGCCCCTTGTACTCGGTGAAGAGCTGGGTGGTGAAGAAGCCGCCGGGGATGTGCCGGACGTGCAGCTCGAGCAGCGCGTCGTCGTGCGGCGGCGTCGCCAGCGAGAAGCTGCGCCGCCGCCCGTCCTTCAGCAGCAGGTCGATGTACTGGCCGGCCAAGTACTGGAGGCGCTCGTTCGCGGGCAGCTTGAGGCGGACGATCGCGACGTCGGCGGCGGCGCGCTCGATGGACTCGATCCGGCAGGGCAGGCGCCGGACCTGGATGTCGCCGGCGCGGCGGACCTCCCGCACCTCGATGACGAGGTCGGTCTTCGGGCGCGCGACGCAGAAGAGCGCGAGGCCCTTGGCCTTTTCCTCGTCGGTGAGCGTCGACGCCTGGTGTGCGCCGTAGTCGACCTCGCCTTCGAGGATGCGGCCCTTGCAGGTGCCGCAGGCGCCGTTGCGGCAGCCGTAGGGCAGCATGAGATCGGCCGCCGTCGCGGCGGCGAGGACGGTGTCGCCCTCGTCGCAGGCGAAGCGATGGTCACTGGGCTTTATGGTAATCTGGCGCGGCATGTTCGGCTGTCGGATGTCCTGATGGCGCACGGCGAAGCGCTCTTGCGCCGCGGCAACGGAAGCGGGTGGATTCGGGCGTGATCAGGGTCTTGTTGATTGGCTGTGGCGACGTGGCTCTGCGCACCGCCGACCTCCTGCGCCCGAGCGCCCGCCTGTACGGCCTCACCCGCCGTCCCGAGGAGGCCGCGAAGCTGCGCCAGCACGGGATCGTCCCGATCGTCGGCGACCTCGACCGGCTGTCGACGCTGACGCGCCTGCGCGCGGCGCCGTTCGCGGTGCTGCACTTCGCGCCGCCGCCGTCCGAAGGCCGCGACGACCCGCGGACCCGCAAGCTCGTCGCCGCGTTGGCGAGGTCGAAAAGCATACCACAGCGCTTCGTCTACATCTCGACGTCGGGGGTGTACGGCGACTGCGCCGGCGCGCGCGTCGACGAGCGCCATCCCCGCCGTGCGCAGACGCCGCGCGCCAGGCGCCGCGTCGCCGCCGAAGACCTGCTGCGCGCCTGGGCGCGCCGCTACGGCGTCGTCCTGTCGATCCTGCGCGCGCCAGGCATCTACGCGCCGACGCGGCTGCCGCTCGACCGGATCAAGCAGGGCACGCCGGTGCTGGTTCCCGACGACGACGTGTTCACCAACCACATCCACGCCGACGATCTCGCGCGGGCGACCGTCGCGGCGCTGTTTCGCGGCCGGTCCAACCGCGCGTACAACGTGACCGACGACGCCGAGATGAAGATGGGCGGCTGGTTCGACCTCGTCGCCGACGCCTTCCACCTGCCGCGCCCGCCGCGGGTCACCTGGGAGGAGGCCGAGCAGCGGATCGCGCCGATGCTGCTGTCGTTCATGAGCGAGTCGCGGCGGCTGTCCAACGCACGGATGAAGGCCGAGCTGCGCGTTCGCCTGCGCTACCCGCAGCCGCAGGAGTTGCTGCGCGAAGTCGCGCCCCGCGACCTCAAGAAGCAGCTCGCGCTGCCCCTCTGACCGGGGGGCGCCGATGCCCGGAGCCGATCCCAACGCGGGCCCGATCCCGCCGCCGCGCCGGTCGGCGGTGCTCGCCCGGCTCGACGCCTACGAGCGGCTCGTCCGCCTCGACAAGCCGATCGGCATCCTGCTGCTGCTGTGGCCGACGCTCACCGCGCTGTGGATCGCCGCGCGCGGCGAGCCGACGTGGACGCAGGTGCTGGTGTTCACGCTGGGGACGGTGCTGATGCGCTCGGCCGGTTGCGCGATCAACGACTGGGCCGACCGCGCCTTCGACGCGCAGGTCAAGCGGACCGCGGCGCGCCCGCTGGCCGTCGGCGAGATCCCGCCCCGGGAGGCGGTGCTGGTCGCCGCCGTGCTCGCGTTCTGCGCCTTCCTGATGGTGCTCGCGACCAACCGGACGACGATCCTGCTGTCGCTGCCCGCGGTCGTGATCGCGGGGGTCTACCCGTTCTTCAAGCGCTTCTTCGCCCTGCCGCAGGCGTTCCTCGGCATCGCGTTCTCGTTCGGGATCCCGATGGCATTCGCCGCGGTGTTCGACGAGGTGCCGGCGCTCGCCTGGTGGATGCTGGTCGTCAACCTGTTCTGGGTGATCGCCTACGACACCGAGTACGCGATGGTCGACCGCGACGACGACGTGAAGCTCGGGCTGCGCACCTCGGCGATCACCTTCGGGCGCTTCGACGTCGCCGCGGTGATGCTCTGCTACGCGATCTACCTCTGCGGCATGGTCGTGGTCGGGTTCGAGCGCCAGCTGGGGCCGCTCTACTACGCCGGCCTCGCCGGAGCGGCGGGTTGCGCGCTGTGGCACGGGTGGCTGATCCGCGGGCGCGACCGGATGCGCTGCTTCACGGCGTTCCTGCACAACCACTGGCTGGGCTTCGCGGTGTTCGCCGGGGTCGCGGCCGATTTTGCCGCGCGCCTCCACACCTGGCCGCGCGGGATCTGACGGGGGCCGCAGCCGCGGTCAGAAGCCACTGCTGGAAAACGGCAGGACCAGCCGCTTCACGAGCTGGACGAGGTCGTCGCGCACGCGCGCGAGGTGCTCGCGCATCTGCTGCTCGGCCTTGTCCGCGTCGCCCGCGAGCACGCTGTGGACGAACCCCGCGTGCTCGCCCAGCGACTTGTCGGTACGGCCCTGCAGCGCGGCGTAGCCCAGGCGGATCCGGTGCCACTGGTCGTTGAGGTTGCGCACGATCTGCTCGGCCCGCTCGTTGTTCGCCATCAGGAACACGATGTTGTGCAGGTGGATGTCCGACTGCAGCCAGGCGTCGGGGTCCTCGTCGTCGACCGCGACCTTCATCTCGGCCAGCGCGTCGGCCAGGTCCCGGCGCAGCGCCTTGTCGGCGCACTGCGCCGCCTTGCGCACCAGCATGCCCTCGATCGCGATCTTGAGCTCGAAGATGTCGTGGATGTCCTCGAGATCGAGCATGTAGACGCGCCAGCCCTTGCGCGCCTCGTTGACCAGCAGACCCTCCTTCTCCAGCCGCTGGAACGCCTCGCGTACCGGCGTCCGGCTGATGTTGAGCTTCTCGGCGATCTGCGCGTCGTTGACGAACTCGCCCGGCTTCAGCCCCAGGTTGATGATCTGGTCGCGGACGTAGTCGTAGGTCTGCTGCTGGAAGGTGGCCGTTTCTTTTGCCATGGCGTGAGTCCCGACAGCGGATGTCGGCTCGGTCAGGACAGCATAGCATGGCCGGTACGCCCGGATGCGTCCTTGCGGTATCCA
>DATIUK010000163.1:0-13762 GCA_035466885.1 Casimicrobiaceae bacterium | reverse complement strand
GGCGGCGCTGTTCGTCGCCACCGGCGGCTTCATCTACTACAACACGCACGTGCTGAACCCGTACGTCACGCGCCACGACGCGGACGCGCAGCGCGCCGCCTACGAGCGCGACTTCCGGCATCTTGCCGGCGCGCCGCAGCCCACGGTGGCCGCGGTCGACCTCGCCGTCGACCTCGTGCCTGCCGCCCGCAGCGCCCGCGTCGCCGGTTCGATGCGGCTCGAGAACCGCAGCGCCGTGCCGATCGTCGACCTCTACGTCCACTACCCGCGCTCGGCCCAGGTGCACGCCTTCGACTTCGGCGTGCCGGCGCGCCTCGCGGCGGCGCGGCCCGAGGTCATGTGGCACCACTACGTGCTGGCGGAGCCGCTCCCGCCCGGCGGCTCGCTGCTGCTGCGCTTCGACCTCGGCTACGAGGCGAGGGGTTTCCGCAACGACGGCGCCGACCGGCTGGTGCTCGGCAACGGCACGTTCCTCAACGCGGGTCTCGCGCCGGAGCTGACGCCGGTGCCGACGTTCGGTTACGACCCGGCGCTGGAGCTCGCCGGCGACCGCGAGCGAAGAAAGCAGGGGCTCGCGCCGCGGCCGCGGATGCCCGATCTCGACGACGCCGCGCAGCACGCGAAGAGCGCGCTGACCCGCGACGCCGACTGGATCGACTACCGCGCGACCGTGTGCACGGCCGCCGACCAGCTGCCGGTCACCTCGGGCTACGTGGCAGGCGACCGGACCGAGGGCGATCGGCGCTGCGTCACCTACCGGATGGACACGCCGATGGCCGCGATCTATCCGTTCGTCTCGGCCCGCTACGCGCAGCGGCGCGACGTCTGGAACGGGCCCGGCGGCGACGTGGCGATCGAGGTCGACTATCACCCGGGCCACGAGTACAACCTCGACCGGATGGTCGCCGGCGTCAAGGACTCGCTCGCGTACTTCACCGCGCACTTCGGGCCCTACCAGCACCGGATCGTGCGCATCATCGAGTTCCCGCGCTTCCGGCGCAGCGGCGGCCTGGCCGCGTCGTTTCCCAACACGGTGCCCTTCAACGAGGCGATCGGGTTCACCGCAAAGGTCGACGACCGCGACCCCACCGACGTCGACTATCCGTACTTCGTCACCGCCCACGAGGTCGCGCACCAGTGGTGGGCGCACCAGGTGGTGCCGGCGAACGTCCAGGGCGCCGAGTTCGTCACCGAGAGCCTCGCCGAGTACTCGGCACTGATGGTGCTGAAGCAGAAGTACGGCGACGCGAGGATGCGGCGGTTCCTCAAGTACGAGCTCGACCGCTACCTCGCCGGGCGCGGGACCGAGCAGAAGGGCGAGCAGCCGCTGCTGCGTGCCGACGGCGCCGACTACGTGCACTACCAGAAGGGGGCGCTGGCGCTCTACGCTCTGCAGGACGCGATCGGCGAGGCCGCGATCGACGATGCGCTCGCCGCCTTCGTCGCCCGCTGGCGCTTCCGGGGGCCGCCGTACGCGACGTCGCGCGACCTCGTCGCCGAGTTGCGGCGCGTGACGCCGGCCGCGCAGCAGGGACTGATCGAGGACCTGTTCGAGACCATCACGCTCTACGACCTGCGGACGCTGCGCGCCGAGGCGCGGCCGCGCCCCGGCGGCGGCTTTGACGTCGAACTCGTCGTCGCGGCGCGCAAGGTCCGCGCCGACGGCGAGGGCAACGAGCGCGAGGCGCCGCTCGACGCGCGGGTCGACGTCGGCGTGCAGGACGCCGCGGGCAACTGGCTGCTGCTCGACAAGCGGCGGGTGGTCACCGGGGAGAATCGGTTCACGCTGGCGGTCGACGGAACGCCGGCGCGCGCGGGCATCGACCCGCTCAACAAGCTGATCGACCGCGATGCCGGCGACAACGTCGCCGCGGTCGCGGTGCCGTAGCGCCGGCGCTGCTCGTCGCGGGCGAGGCAGGGGAGAGGGAGGTCATCGGATGCGCTGTCGGGTGCTGGGTCTGTCGCTGCTGTTCTTCGCCTCTGCGCTGCCCGCGCAGGGGCCTTCGTACTCGGGCCACGGCGCGGACAGCGTGCCGGCCGCGGTGGTCGCGAAGCACGCGCCGCCGCCGCTCGATCGGTCGCTCACGCGCCGGATCGAGGCCATGCTCGACGTGCGTACGCCGGGCATGGGCATCCTCGCCCCCGACGGCCGGACGCTCTACTTCGGCTGGACGATCACCGGCACCGCGCAGGTGTTCCGGCTCGACGGCCCGCAGGGGTTCCCGCTGCAGCTGACCGGCGGCGAAGACCGCACGGTGATCCGCGGCGTCACGCCGGATGGCCGGTGGCTGGTGCTGCAGCGCGACGTCGGCGGCAGCGAGGACGCGGGGCTCTTCGTGCAGCCGGCCGGCGGCGGCCCGCTCACGACCGTGCTGAACGCGCCACGCGTGCGCACCGGTTTCCTGTTCGCGAGCGACGATGGCCGTGCGATCTACTACACGGCCAACGACGTCACGCCGGACAGCTTCGCCGTCTACCGCCACGACATCGGCAGCGGGACGCGGCAGACCGTCTTTGCCGACAAGGGCCTGTGGACCGTCGCCGACCGCCTGGGCGACGGCGATGCGCTGCGGCTGCTGCTGGTGAAGGTCAAGGGTTCCGCCGCGCGCGAGTTCTACGACTACGTCCCGGCGACCGGGGCGCTGACGCCGCTCCTCGGCATCGGCGAGTCGGTCGAGTACACCGCCGCGTACGCGGCGCAGCCGGGCGAACTCCTGGTGGTCACCAACCGGTTCGACGACTTCCGCCGTCTCTACCGGTGGAAGATCGGCAGCGACACGACCCCGGCGAGCTTCCGCGAGATAGCCACGCCCCCCGGACGCGACGTCCAGAGCCTCGACCTCGACGACGCCCGCCGCCGCGTCTACGTCGGGATCAACGACGGCGGCTACGCGCGGCTGCTCGTGCTCGACGCCCGCACCCATGCGCCGCTCGACCTGCCGCTGCCCGCCGATGCCGAGCAGGTGCGCGCGGGGCAGTCGACGCCCGACGGGCGCTACGTGACCATCGGCATCGAGACGGGAACGGCACCGCGCACCAGCTACGTCTGGGACTGGGAACGACGGGCGCTGACCCAGTGGGTCGTGCCGTCCGCGCCCGAGGTCGACCTGTCGCGCTTCGTGCCCGCGCGCCTGTCGGCGTACACGGCCCGCGACGGCACGCGGATCCCGATGTTCGTCCGCTTCCCGAAGGGCTGCGCGCCGGACGAGAATCCGAGCGCGGACCCGTGCCCGGTCGTGGTCCTCTTCCACGGCGGTCCCGAGGGCCAGGCGCGGCCGGGATTCTCGCCCTACCGGCAGCTCTACGTCGACGCGGGCTACGTGCTGGTCGAGCCGAACATCCGCGGCAGCGACGGCTACGGCAAGGCCTGGCTCGACGCCGACAACGGCGCGAGGCGCCTCGACGTGATCGGCGACATCGACGACGCCGGGCGCTGGATCCGCGCGAACTGGGCGCGCAATGGCAAGGCGCCGAGGATCGGCGCGATGGGCGGCAGCTACGGCGGCTACGCGACGCTGGTCGCGATGACGATGTTCGCCGGCACGTTCGACGCGGGCGCGGCGATCGTGTTCATGAGCAATCTCGACACCTTCCTGCGCAACACCGCGCCGTACCGGCGCGCGTTGCGGGTCACCGAGTACGGCGATCCGGAGCGCGACGCCGAGGCGCTGCGCCGGCTGTCGCCCTCGAGCTACCTCGACCGCGTGCAGGGTCCGCTGCTGCTGATCCAGGGCGTCAACGATCCGCGCACCCCGGTCGGCGAGGCCGTCGCGCTGCACGAGGCGCTGGCGAAGCGCGGCGCGAACTCGACGCTGATCCTGTTTCCCGACGAGGGGCACGGCGCCGGCAAGCGGTCGAACCAGGTGCTCGAGATCGGGCACATCCTGCGCTTCTTCGACGAGCACCTCGGCGGCGTCCCGGCGCCCGCGCGCGCGGCGCGGTGACGCCGCGGGGCCGCTAGCGCGCGCCGACCGCGAAGACCGTGCCGTTCTGGCTTTGCCAGAGCGCGCGGTCGCCGACGGCCACCGGCTGCGACGTCGCGCCGGAGCCGTCGGTGGCGAACCGGCCGACGAGCTTGCCGTCGTTGCGGTCGATGAGGTGCAGGTAGCCTTCGACGTCGACGACGCCGACCTGGTCGCCGACGATCACCGGGCCGCCGATGAACCGCTTCTCGAGCTTGTCCTGCCGCCAGACCGACGCCCCGGTCGAGCGGTCCAGCGCGTGCAGGTTGCTCTTGTCGTCGGTGACGTAGACGTGCCGCGAGTCGCCGGTCATTCCCTCGAGGCTCGAGATGTCGCGCGACCAGATCAGCACCCCGCGGTTGGCATCGAAGCAGGCCACACGGCCCTGGAACGCGGCGGCACAGACCTGTCGTTCCTGCAGAATCGGCAGGCTGGTGATGTCGGTGATGCGCTCGAGCTCGGTCGCGCCCTTGGGCGTGGCCACGCTCGCTTCCCAGCCGACGTTGCCGCTCGCGTGGTCGAGTGCCACCAGCTTGCCGCCCGGCGTGCCGGTGAACAGTCCGCCGCGGCTCACGATGCCGCCGGCGGAGTTGCGGACGGTCAGCGGCGGGTTGACCCGCTGATAGACCCACTTGCGCGACCCGTCGGTCGCGCTGAGGCCGTAGATGCTGCCGTCGCCCGACCAGATGGCGACGATGCCCTCGGCGACGTCGGGCGGGCTCACCACCTCGCTGCTGATCCTGGACTGCCAAAGGGGCTTGCCGTCGACGTCGAAGGCGAGCACCTCGCCCTTGTCGGTGCCGACCACGACCAGCGTCGTGTCGGCGCCGACGCCGGCCGACAGCGCCTTGCCGGCACTGATCCGCCACATGCTGCGGCCGGTTGCGGCCTCGAGCCGGGCGAGTGTGCCGTCGGCAGCGGCAACGTAGACGGCGTCGCCGGTCACCGCCGGCGCGAAACCGGCTCGCGCCTTGCCGATCGAAGCCTGCCAGGCCGCTTGGGCGGTCACCGTCGCCTGGAGCTCGGGCAGCGGCCCGGGCTTCTTGCTGCTGCCCAGGAGCCACGCGAACGACGGCGGCGCCGGCATCGATGGCATCCACGACGGCATCGACGAGCAGCCGGCGGCCAGGAGCGTCGCGGCGGCTGCCGCGGCGAGTCCCGCCTTTCGCAACGCCCGGCCGGCGACCGGCGACGGCACGCCCGTCCTCATTGCTTCGGTGCCGCCGGGGTCGCCGTGCCGGCGGCTGCGGCGGCGGCAGGGGCGGGGGCAGGTGTGGCGGCAGCCGCGCCGCCCGGTGTCGCCGGCCCGCCGAGCGAGTCGAGCTTCACCTGCACGTAGCTGCGGTATGGCGACTTGCCGTCGAGCTTGGCGAGCGCAGTCTGGTAGGAGGCGCGGGCCTCCCCGGTGCGTCCCGCCGCAGCCAGGATGTCGCCGGTGAGGTCGGCGTAGATGCCGGTGAAGGGCTCGTCGTGCTTCGCGTCCAGGATGCGCAGCGCGTCGTCGTATTGCTTCTGGTCGAACAGGACCTCGGCGAGCCTGAAGCGCGCAATCTGCCGGAGGTCGTCCTCGCTGGAGCGGTCGAGCGCGAACTGCAGCTGCGCCTGGGCGCCGGCCTTGTCGCCGGACTTCCACAGCATGCCGGCGAGGAGCATCGCGCCGCGCGGCGCGTAGCCGGTGCGCGGGAAGCGGTCGGCGAGCTGCGCCATGGCGTCCTTCGCCTTGGCCAGGTCGTTGCCCCGGCTGGCCGTGGCGATCGCACCGTAGAGCACCGACGCCTGCTCGGCCTGGTTGTGCTGCCACCAGCGCCAGCCCTGCACGGCGACGATGGCCACGCAGACGGCGATGACGATGCCGCTGACGAGATTGCCCCAGCGCTTCCACCATGCCTTGAGGTCTTCCAGCTGTTCCTGCTCTTCGAGATCGTAGACTGCCATGACGTTTCCTCTGCTTGGGGTCAGAGCTGCAATGCCCTGGCCGTGATCCTGGCGACGGCCGAAGCGATGACGCGGATCGTTGCGGCTCCGACTCCGTTGGGCGCGGCGCCCATCCGCGACGCCGCGCGATTCACGTGGATTGCGCCGCGCGCGCGGCCAGCGTGCCGGCGAGCGCATCGAGCGGCACGGTGGCCTGGTCGCCGCCCTCGCGCAGCGGCTTGACGCCGACCGCGTTCGCCGCGACCTCGTTCTCGCCGATCACCAGCGCGAAACGCGCGCCGGAGGCATCGGCCCTCTTCATCTGCGACTTGAAGCTGCCGGCGCCGGCGTTGACCACGATGGCGAATCCGGCGTCGCGCAGCCTCTCGCCGGCCGCCGCGGCCAGCCGCTGCGCGCCCTCACCCGCGTGCACGACGTAGGCGGTCGGCGCAGCGTCGGCCGCGTTGCCGGCTTCCTGCAGCAGCAGCACCATGCGCTCGACGCCGATGGCGAAGCCGCAGGCGGGCGTCGGCTTGCCGCCGAGCTGCTCGAACAGGCCGTCGTAGCGCCCGCCGCCGGCGACCGTGCCCTGCGCGCCGAGGCGGTCGGTGACCCACTCGAACACCGTGCGGTTGTAGTAGTCGAGCCCGCGCACCAGCCGGGCGTTGATCTCGAAGGCGATGCCGTGGTCGGCGAGGATCTGCTGCAGGCCGTCGAAGTGCGCGCGCGACGCCTCGCCCAGCCGGTCGATGAGGCGCGGCGCGCCGGCGATCAGCGCCTGCATCGCGGGGTTCTTGCTGTCGAGGATGCGCAGCGGGTTGGCGTGCAGCCGCCGCTTCGAGTCATCGTCGAGCTGCGCCGGATGCTGCCCGAAGTAGTCGATCAGCGCCTGCCGGTGCGCGCGGCGCTCGTCGGCGTCGCCGATCGAGTTGATGTGCAGCGCGATGCCGGGATCGAGCCCGAGCTCCTTCCACAGCCGCGCCAGCAGCACGATCTGCTCGGCGTCGACGTCGGGGCCGGCGAAGCCCAGCGCCTCGACGTCGAGCTGGTGGAACTGCCGGTAGCGGCCCTTCTGCGGCCGCTCGTGGCGGAACATCGGTCCCGCGGTCCACACCCGCTGCGGCCGCTCGTAGCAGAGGTTGTGCTCGATCGCCGCGCGGACGATCCCGGCGGTGGCCTCGGGGCGCAACGTCAGGCGCTCGCCGTTCAGCCGATCCTCGAACGAGTACATCTCCTTCTCGACGACGTCGGTGTGCTCGCCGATGCCGCGGACGAACAGCGCCGTCGGCTCGACGACGGGCACGCGCAGGTTGCGGTAGCCGTACTGCGCGAACACGCGGCGCGCGACGTCCTCGAAGTGCTGCCACAGCGGCGCCTCGGCGGGCAGCACGTCGTTCATTCCCTTGACGGCCTGCAGGGCATCGGCCATGGCTCAACCGATCGCCTTGACGGCGATCGTCTTCCTTTCCGGGTCGAGCTGCGCGGCGCGGGGCTCGCCGCCATAGGTGGCGCGTACGTAGGCCTCGACGATGGCCTGGAACTCCTCGGCAATCCGCGCGCCCTTGAGCGTGACGGTCTTCTGCCCGTCGACGTACACCGGCGCAACCGGGGTCTCGCCGGTTCCCGGCAGCGAGATGCCGACCTGCGCGAGCTTCGATTCGCCCGGGCCGTTGACGACGCAGCCCATCACGGCGACGTGCAGGTCGGCGACACCGGGATAGCGCGCGCGCCACGCCGGCATCTGCGCGCGCAGGTACGCCTGGATCTTGCCGGCAAGCTCCTGGAACGTCGTGCTGGTCGTACGCCCGCAGCCGGGGCAGGCGGTGACCATCGGCGCGAACGACCGCAGTCCCATCGTCTGCAGGATCTCCTGCGCGACGACGACTTCCCGCGTGCGGTCGCCGCCGGGCTCGGGCGTCAGCGACACGCGGATGGTGTCGCCGATCCCCTGCTGCAGCAGCACCGCGATCGCGGCGGTCGAGGCCACGATGCCCTTGCTGCCCATGCCGGCCTCGGTGAGTCCCAGGTGCAGCGGGTAGTCGCAGCGGGCGGCGAGGTCGGTGTAGACGGCGACGAGGTCCTGCACGGCCGAGACCTTGCAGGAGAGGACGATCCGGTCGCCGGGCAGCCCGAGCCGCTCGGCGTGCTCCGCGCTCTCGATCGCCGAGACGACCAGTGCCTCGCGCATCACCGCCTCGGCGGGCAGCGGGTGCGCGCGCGCGGCGTTCTCGTCCATCAGTCGCGCGAGCAGCGCCGCGTCGAGGCTGCCCCAGTTGACGCCGATGCGCACGGGCTTGCCGTGCTCGATCGCCTTCTCGATCAGCACGGCGAACTGCGCGTCGCGCTTCTGCCCCTTGCCGACGTTGCCCGGATTGATGCGGAACTTGGCCAGCGCTTGCGCGCATCCGGGATGCTCGGAGAGGAGCTTGTGGCCGTTGAAGTGGAAGTCGCCGACCAGCGGGACGTCGCAGCCCAGCGCATCGAGCGCGGCGCGGATCGCCGGCACCGCGGCGGCGGCCTCCGCGGTGTTGACCGTCACGCGGACGATCTCGGAGCCGGCGTCGGCCAGCGCCTTCACCTGCGCGACCGTCGCGGCGACGTCGGCCGTGTCGGTGTTGGTCATCGACTGGACCAGCACCGGCGCGTCGCCGCCGACCTTGCGGCCGGCGATGTCGACTTGCCGGGTGGGCCGGCGCTCCTGGCGGAGGTGGTTCGCCATGGCCTATTGCAACGTCAGGCGCGCGACGCTCTGGCGGGTGTGCGGCACGAGGTCCACCGGCTTGCCGTCGAGCGTGAGGCTCACGTCCGCCGCGTTGCCGATGACGAGCTCGAACGGGCCCTGGCCGGACAGCGCCTGGCGGGTCCCGGGCGCCATCATCGCCGACAGCAGCACCCGGCCGTTGCGCTCGCGCACCTCGGTCCACGAGTGGTCGCGGAACGACAGCACCAGTTCGCGCGCTCCCTCCTCCTTGACCGCCGCTGCGGCGCCGGCCGTCGGTGGGGGCGAAACGGCGGGGGCGGAGCCGGATGTGGTCGGCGGCTGCGCCGCAACCGGGCTCGGCGGGTTCGACGCGGTACTCTCGGGCGCCGCGGCGACCGGGTTCGGCAGCGGTGTCGACGCGGCGCCCGGTGCTGCAGCGCTCGCCGGCGCGGTCGCGGGCTCGACCGCCGGCTCGCGCGCCGTCGTCGGAGTCGACCGGGTGGGCGCCTGCGAGCGCAGCATTTCGTAGGCGGCCCCGGCGGCGATGATCGCGACCAGCGTCAGCGGGATCGCCCACCGGGTCCACGTCGGCCGCGAGTATTGCGACACCGGCAGCTCGCCGATCGACGGTGCGGTCGCATGCAGCGTCGGGGCGGCGAGCCCGGAATCGTCGTTGCCCCCCGGCAGCGCGGCGAGCACGGCGTCGGCGTCGAGCTTGAGCAGGCGGGCGTAGTTGCGTACGAACCCCCGGACGAAGGTGCGTCCCGGCAGTTGCGCGAAGTCGCCGTCCTCCATCGCCCGCACCTGGCGCGGATGGAGCTTCAACTGCTGCGCGACGGCGTCGAGCGAGAAGCCGGCCGCCTCGCGGGCGGTGCGCAGCAGGGTTCCAGCGCGGTCGGGCGTGATCCCGGCGGGCGCCGACGGCGGATCGCGTTCCTGTGCACTCACTCGTCGACCTCCGTTCCGCCGTGCCCGATCGCCATGCCGCGGGGTCGGCCGACCTCGGTCGACCGGCGGCAGGCCCTGCGGGCTTTCGCTGCGCGCGCCGGTCTCACTCGTCGGCCTCCGTTGCGTCGTGCCCGATCGCCATGCCGAGGGGTCGGCCGACCTCGGTCGACCGGCGGCAGGCCCTGCGGGCTTTCGCTGCGCGCGCCGGTCTCACTCGCAGCCCCCGGTGTTGATCGCCTTGGTCTCCGCCGAATCCGGGTAGCGGTTGCGCAGCTGCGAGACGTAGGAGAGCTCGGCCTGCGCGTCGCCCTTGCGGCGCTCGATGCACATGCCGAGGAACAGCGCCTCGGGCGGGGGATTGGTTTCCTGCATCACGATCCGCATCGAGTTCCGGGCTTCGTCGAAGCGCGCCGCCTTGTAGGCGACGAGCGCGAGGTTGTAGGCGGCGATCGCGTTGCCGGGCGACGCCTGCAGCGCGCGGCGGAAGTACGTCTCGGCCTGCGCCACCTCGCCGAACGCCGCGCTGCACTTGCCGGCGTTGATCAGCGCAATGTCGGCCGAACGGTACAGCGGGTTGCGCAGCGCGGCCTCGAACTCGGGGATCGACTCGCGCGCGCGGCCGTTCGTGCACAGGTACCAGCCGTAGTTCTGCCGGATCTCCGAGTCCTGCGGCGCGATCTGCAGCGCCCGGCCGAAGGCCTCCTCGGCCTTGGGGCGTTCGCCGAGCACGCCGTAGACGAGCCCGAGCACGTTGTAGGCCCGCGCGTTCCGCGAATCGAGCTTGAGCGCATCGTTCGCTTCCTCGATCGCGACGTCCATCCGGCCGCGCTCGAAGTAGCCGGCGGCGAGCTGCGCGTGCAGCTGCGAGCGCTCCTCCGGCGGGACTACCTGCGGCTTGACCGGCGGCAGCGACTGCTGCTGCGCCTGCGCCTGCTGCGGCGTGTCGATCGCCGGTTTCGACGCGCAGCCGGCGACGATTCCGAGCGCGAGCGCGACGGCAGCCGCGCCGAGCGCACGACGGGCAAGGGTCATGGGTGCCTCCGGGCTTCGAGGTCGGCCGCGGGCACCGCGACGGGCTGCAGCCGCGTCAGGCGCCGCTTGCTGCGATCCTCGACGCGGCCGGCGAGCTGTCCGCAGGCGGCGTCGATGTCGTCGCCGCGGGTCTTGCGGACGGTCGCGACGAGTCCCGCGTCCTGCAGGATCTTCTGGAACGCGAGCACGCGCGTGCGCGGACTCGTGCGGAACTCCGAGCCCGGGAACGGATTGAACGGGATAAGGTTGATCTTGCACGGCACGTCGGCAACGCGGGCGAGCAGTGCCCGGGCCTGCGCGTCGGAATCGTTGACGCCGTCGAGCAGCACGTACTCGAAGGTGACGAAGTCGCGCGGGGCGCGCTCGAGGTAGCGCCGGCACGCCGGCAGCAGCGCCGCCAGCGGGTACTTGCGGTTGATCGGCACCAGCCGGTCGCGCAGCGCGTCGTCGGGTGCGTGCAGCGACACGGCGAGCGCCACCGGGCAGGCTTCGCGCAGGCGGTCGAGTGCCGGGACGAGGCCCGAGGTCGACAGCGTGACGCGCCGGCGCGACAGTCCGTAGGCGTTGTCGTCGAGGAACACCCGCAGCGCGGTGACGACGTGGTCGAAGTTGGCGAGCGGCTCGCCCATGCCCATCAGCACGACGTTGGTGATCGGCGCGCGGCCCTGTTCGACGCAGGATGCGCCAACCCCGTCGGCGAGCAGCGCGCGGTTGGCGTGCCACAGCTGGCCGACGATCTCGGCCGCCGTCAGGTTGCGGTTGAAGCCCTGCTTGCCCGTCGAGCAGAACGCGCAGTCGAGCGCGCAGCCCGCCTGCGACGACACGCACAGCGTGCCGCGGTACCGCGCCGGAGCGCGGGGCGAAGGACCCGCGGAGCGGGATCGACCAGCGGAGGCGCGGAGGGCGGTCGCGGTCGCGGTGTTCGCCGGCTCGTCAAAGGCGGCTGCCGCGTCGTCGTCGTCGTCGTCGAACGCAACGTCGCGATCGCCTTCGGGAATGTAGACCGCCTCGACCGCGTTGCCACCACCGACGTCGAGCAGCCACTTGCGCGTGCCGTCGGACGCGGTGGAGTCGCGGATCACCGCCGGGCCGCGGACCAGGGCGACGCCGGCGAGCCGCTCGCGCAGCGGCCGCGCGAGGTCGGTCATCGCGGCGATGTCGTCGACGAAGCGCTGGTGCAGCCACCGCGACACCTGCCGCGCGCGAAACGGCTTCTCGCCCATCTCGGCGAAGAGCCGGGCGAGACCGTCGACGTCGAGGTCGAGGAGGTTGATCACGGGCGGGCGCTGCCGGTCGGACCTGCGGCGCTCAGCGCGAGTGGATCGCGAGCGCCGGGAAGAAGTAGGCGATCTCGGCCGCCGCCGTCTCGGGGCTGTCGGAGCCATGGACCGCGTTGGCGTCGATCGAGCTCGCGAAGTCGGCGCGGATGGTGCCGGCGGCGGCCTTCTTCGGGTCGGTCGCGCCCATCAGTTCGCGGTTCTTGGCGATCGCACCTTCGCCTTCGAGGACCTGGACCATCACCGGGCCCGAGATCATGAACGTGACGAGGTCCTTGAAGAACGGGCGTTCGCGGTGCACCGCGTAGAAGCCCTCGGCCTCGCCGAGCGACAGCCAGCGCATCTGGGCTGCCACGACCTTGAGGCCGTTGGTCTCGAAGCGGGAGAGGATCTTGCCGATGACGTTCTTGGCGACGGCATCGGGCTTGATGATGGAAAGCGTGCGTTCGACAGCCATTTTTGGGCTCCAGCGGGGACAAATGCGAATAAATTCATAATTATAACACCTTGAGCCTGCCCGGAGAACCGCGTCGCGGGCACGGGCGCGGGGGGCGTTGCGGGCGGCGCTTGCGCGCTGCCGGGACGAGCCGCAGCGGAAAGAACAAGCCCGGCCGGAGCCGGGCTTGCCTGGTGCGCCGCCCCGGGGCGGGGGCGATGCGCTCGCTCAGCCCATCAGCAGGTTGGGCAGCCAGAGACTGATGGCCGGCACGTAGGTGATGAGCAGCAGGAAGAGAAGCATGACCAGGATCCACGGTGCGCAGGCCTTGGTCACCTCGGTCAACCCCATGTTCGCGATGCCCGAGGCGACGTACAGGTTCAAGCCCACCGGCGGCGTGATCATCCCGATCTCCATGTTGACCGTCATCACGATGCCGAGGTGGATAGGGTCGATCCCGAGCTTCATCGCCACCGGGAAGAGGATCGGCGCGGTGATGAGCAGGATCGAAGAAGGCTCCATGAAGTTGCCGGCGATGAGCAGCAGGACGTTGACGACCATCAGGAACATCCACGGCGAGAGTCCCATGTCGTTGATCCACGCCGCCAGGTTCTGCGGGATCTGCTCGGAGGTGAGCAGGAACGAGAACAGCACCGCGTTGGTGATGATGTAGAGGATCATCGCCGACAGGTTGGCCGAGTCCAGCAGCACCTTGGGCACCTGCTTCAGCGTCAGGTCCTTGTAGACGTAGACGGAGACGAAGAACGCGTACGCGGCGCTCATCGCCGCGGCCTCGGTCGGGGTGAAGATGCCGGAGTAGATGCCGCCGATGACGACGACGACCAGAGCGAGCCCCCAGACGCTCTCGCGAAACGCGGCGACCATCTCGGCGAGGCTCGCCTTGGGCATCCGCGGGTAGTTGCGCTTCTTCGCCACCGCCCAGGTGACGAACATCAGCAGCGCGGCGAGCAGGAGGCCAGGGATGATGCCGGCGATGAACAGCTTGCCGATCGACGAGTTGGTCGACACCGCGTAGATCACCATCACGATCGACGGCGGGATCAGGATGCCGAGCGCCCCCGCGGTGCCGATGACGCCGACGCCGAACTTCTTCGGGTAGCCCTGCTTGACCATCGCCGGCAGCAGGATCGAGCCGATGGCGACCACGGTCGCCGGGCTCGAGCCCGACACCGCGGCGAACAGCGCGCAGGCGAGCACGCCGCCCAACGCCAGGCCGCCGTGCAGGTGGCCGACCATCGCGGTCGCGAAGCGGATCATCCGCTTGGCCACGCCGCCGTGGGTGAGGAAGTTGCCGGCGAGGATGAAGAACGGGATCGCCATGATCTCGAACTTCTCGATCCCGGTGAAGAGCTTCAGCGCCACCGATTCCAGCGGCACCTGCGTCATGGCGAACAGGAACGAGAGGACGGTGAGGCCGAGCGCGATCGAGATCGGCATCCCGGTGATCATCAGGGCGCACAGCAGCCCGAAG
>DATIUK010000162.1:0-15357 GCA_035466885.1 Casimicrobiaceae bacterium | reverse complement strand
GCCGTGTTCGGCGTCTGGCCGATCCTGCTGTCGATCCAGGTTTCGTTCACGGCGTCGGCGAGCGCGCTGCAGCCCTCGCCGCAGTGGGTCGGCCTGGCCAACTACGCCGCCATTCTCGCCGACCCGGTCTTCATCGCCTCGCTGGGACGCACGCTGGTCTACACCGCGCTGGCGGTCGCGAGCACGATCGCGCTTTCGCTCCTCTACGCGCTGCTGCTCGACTCCGCCCTCATCGGCCGCGGCCGGACGCTGTTCAAGGTGGCGATCTTCCTGCCGGTCGTGACGCCCGACATCGCCGGCTACGTCGTGTGGCGCTGGCTCTACGACCAGAGTTTCGGCGCCCTCAACGTCGCGCTGGCCGCGCTCGGGCTGCCCGGGTTCGCAGGGCTCGCCTCGGTCGACACGGCGCTGATCGCGGTGCTGGTCGCCGAGCTCTGGCACCACGTCGGCTTCTACGTCGTCATCTTCCTCGCCAACCTCGCGCTGTGCGACCGCGGCATCGCCGAGGCGGCGGAGATCGACGGTGCCGACGCCTGGCAGAAGTTCTGGCACGTGGTGCTCCCGCAGCTGAGGCCCGCGCTGCTCGTCAACACCGTGTACGCGCTGATCCAGTACCTCAAGACCTTCACCGTGGTCGCGGTGATGACCAAGGGCGGTCCCAACGACGCGACCAATTTCGTCTCCTACTACGCGTACCAGCTCTTCGACCAGGGGCGCTACGGCGAGGCCACGGCGATGGCGAGCGTGCTGTTCGCCATCGTCATCGTGCTCGCGCTGGCGATGATGCGGCTGCAGCAGGGCAGGGGGCGGCGATGAGCTCCGAACCCCGGCGCGGCGGCGCGGTGCTTACGGCTCTGGCCTACGCGACCGCGATCGCCGTCAGCGCGGTCTGCCTCTACCCCTACTGGTGGATGCTGGTCAGCGCCTTTCGCAGCACCGAGGCGATCCTGTCGTCGCCGCTCAGGCCCTGGCCGGAGACGCTCAGCCTCGACGTGCTGAAGGAGATCGCCAGCATCGGCGGCACGCCGCTGTGGCGCTATGCGCTGAACTCGGTGCTGATCACCACCGCGTCGACGGTCGTCGGCATCGTCGTCACCGCGCTGGGCGCGTACGCGCTGGTCCGGCGGCCGGACTTCTGGTTCTTTCGCGTGCTGCGGATCGGGTTCATGGTCACGATCATGTACCCGTACATGCTGCTGGTGATTCCCGTCTACATCGTGATGTACAAGGTCGGCCTGCTGGGGACCTATGCGGGGATCATCCTCTTCCTCGCGCTGGGGCCGATCCAGTTCTTCCTGTTCGAGCAGTTCTTCCGCAACGTGCCGAAGTCGGTGATCGAGGCGGCGGTCATCGACGGTGCCGACGAGTGGCAGATCCTGTTCCGCGTGGTGATGCCGCTCGCGCTACCGGTGGTGGCGACGGCGTCGATCATCACCTTCCTGCTCAACTGGGCGCAGTGGCTGCCGGTGCTGGTGGTGTCCAAGTCGCCGGACACCTACACGCTGCCGGTGGCGCTGCTGAGCCTCAACGGCGAGCTGGGCGTCAACTTCCAGGGCATCATGGCCATGTCGGTGCTGACGACGATTCCGGTGACGCTGTTCTTCCTGGTGGCACAGCGGCGGGTAATCGCCGGCATGACCGCCGGCGCGGTGAAGGGATGATGAACCGAGAGTCCCGGGATGCGATCGACGCCGGCCTGCACGCGCAGATCGACGCGGCGCGCGGCCGCACGCTGGCGTGGCTCGACACGCTGCAGGCCGACGGCCAGCCCTGCGGCGTGGCGCGGATCAGCGCGGCGCAGGATGCAGCGCTCTGGCCGGGGATGCTGCTGCCCGGGACCTACAATGCCGTGCTGGCCCGGGCGCTCCTCGGCGGACTGGACGGGTGGAACGCGGCGACCCGGTCCGCCCTCGCCGCTTGGGTGCTCTCGCACCGCCGCGCCGACGGCGTCTTCCGCATCCCGGGCATGGCCGACGACGCGGTGTTCAAGAAGCCCGATCCGGTCGAGACCTGGCGCTACATCGACTTCCACGTCACCAACTACTCGCTCGGGGCGCTGGAGATGCTGGCGCCCGCGACGCCGCCGGTGCTCGACTTCGTCCGCCCCTGGCTCGATCCCCTGGTGCTGAAGGCGTGGCTGGCCGAGCGCGACCTGCGCGACCCCTGGCAGGAAGGCAACAACATCGTCAACCTCGGCAGCTTCCTGCTGCTGCTTGCGGGGCAGGGCGAGGAGGCGACGCGGGAACGCGTGCAGGCATGCCTGTCGATCCTGTTCGACTGGCACGACCGGCTGCAGGAGCCCGCCACCGGCTTTTGGGGCGTGGGGCAATTGTCCGACCCGTTGCGCGCGCTGCACGCGATGGCCGGCTCGATGCACAACTTCCACCTCTGGTACGCGACCGGCCGGGCGCTGCCGTTCCACGACCGGGCAGCCGACTGGGCGCTGGCGCAATCGCCCCGGATCGACAGCGCCTGCATCGACGTGGACCTCGTCGACCTCCTGGTCCACGCTCACCTTGCCATCGACCACCGACGCGCCGACATCGAGCGCTGGCTGCGTGCCATGCTGCCGCCGCTGCTCGCGTTTCAGAATGCGGACGGCGGCTTCTGCGACACCCGCGAGGGCGTGCGGCGCCAGGACGGCTGGATGCGCGGCTACGAGGAGCCGCAGGGGCTGTCGAACACCTTCGCGACCTGGTTCCGCTGGATCGCCATTGCGATGATCGCCGATTGCCTGTGGCCGGGGCGCTGGCCGTGGCGTTTCCGCCGCATGGTCGGCATCGGCTACCGCAGGCCGAGCGCGCCATGAGCCCGCCGGGCCGCCCCAAGGGCGAATACCGGAGCGCGCAGCGCGAAGGTCATCGTTTGAGCCCGCCGGGCCGCCCCAAGGGCGAATACCGGAGTGCGCAGCACGAAGGTCATCGTTTGAGCCCGCCGGGCCGCCCCAAGGGCGAATACCGGAGCGCGCCGCACGAAGGTACTCCAGTGAACTCCGCCGTCGATCCGTTCCACCACCTGCACGACGAGGATTACGCGCTGGCGTACGAGCGGATCGCGCTGACCCACGACGGCAGCGTGGCGATGGGGGGGCGCTCGACCGAGTTGCTCTGCGGCGACTGGCGCTTCACGCTGGATCTCTTCGACGAGGGCCTGCGCCAGAAATGGTTCGCCGACGAGCCGCGCCCCCCGGCCGAGTGGACGCACCCGCGCGACTACGACGCGGGCGGCGGCGCGACCGTCGTCGTGCCGTCGTGCTGGACCGCCCTGCGGCCGGAGTGGACCTACTTCGAGGGCGGCGCGTGGTACACGCGCAGCATTGACGGAACGCCGGTGCCGGAGCGGCCACGGACGGTGCTGCGGGTGGGGGCCGCGAACTACCAGGCCCGGATCTTCCTCAACGGGCAATGCCTGGGGACGCACCGCGGCGGCTCGACCCCGTTCTTCGTCGAACTGACGGCGCAGCTCGTGCCCGGGCCGGGCAACCGGTTGCAGATCCAGGTGGACAATCGGCGCGAGCGCGACCGCGTGCCGATGAACCACTTCGACTGGTTCAACCACGGTGGGCTCTACCGCGAGGTGGAACTCCTGCGACTGCCGCCGGTCTTCATCCGGGACGTCGGCTTGCAGCTCGTCCCCGACGGATCGCTGTCGCGGCTGCGCTTCGAGGTCGCGCTGTCCGACGCAGCGGACGCGGACTGCGAGATCGAGATCCCGGCGCTGGGCTTCCACCGCCGCGTGCCGGTGACTGACGGGCGCGCCGAGGCGGTGCTCGACGCAGCGCCGCAGCTGTGGTCGCCGTCGTCCCCGACGCTCTACGACGTCGTCTTCCGCTGCGCCGGGGACACCGTGCGCGAGCGCATCGGCTTCCGCGAAGTGCGCGTCGACGGCACGCGGGTGCTGCTCAACGGCGAGCCCGTCTACCTCAAGGGCATCTGCGTGCACGAGGACGACGCGCGGGTCGGCAAGGTGTCGACCGAAGCGGACGTTCGCCGGCGCTTTGCCGACGCGCGGGCGCTGGGGTGCAACTTCCTGCGCCTGTCGCACTACCCGCACCACGAGCACGTCGCCCGCATCGCCGACGAGCTGGGGTTCATGCTGTGGGAGGAGATACCGGTCTACTGGGCAATCGAGTTCGACGACCCGTCGACGCAGGCCGATGCGCGCAACCAGCTGCAGGAGCTCGTCCGTCGCGACCGCAACCGCGCCTCGGTGATCCTGTGGGGCGTCGGCAACGAGAACGCGGACACCGACGCGCGCTACCGTTTCATGCGCGAGCTGGCGGAAACCGCACGGTCGGCCGATCCGACGCGGCTGGTCGGTGCCGCCTGCCTCATCAACCGGGAGGCGTTCCGGATCGAGGACCGGCTGACCGAACACCTCGACGTGATCGGCATCAACGAATACTTCGGCTGGTACGAGCCGGAGTTCGAGGGCCTCGCAAGGCTGCTCGCGCAGTCGCGGCCGGACAAACCGGTGCTGATCAGCGAGACCGGCGCCGACGCGCTGGCCGGGCACCGCGGCGGCGAGCGCGAGCTCTACACCGAGGATTGCCAGGCGGCGATCTACCGCCGGCAGGTCGCGCTGCTCGACGGCGCGTCCTACGTCTGCGGGATGACGCCCTGGCTGCTCTACGACTTCCGCTCGGAGCGGCGGCAGACCGACTTCAACCGCGGCTACAACCGCAAGGGACTGATCGCCGAGGACAAGCGGACGCGGAAGCTCGCGTTCGCCGTCCTCGCCGACTACTACCGCTCCACGCCCTGACCGCCGGCAGGCGTGCGCGGCCGGTCGGGCCCGCGCGCCCGCCCTCGCGGGACGCCGGCGCGCCGGTCCGGGCGCTATGCCGGCTACTTCGCCGCCTCCGCGTACTCGTCGATCTGGTCGAAGTTCATGTAGCGGTAGACCTGGTCGCGATCGGCGTTGATGACGCCCATGTCGGCGTGGTACTCGGCGACGGTCGGGATCCGCCCCAGCTTGGACGCGATCGCGGCGAGTTCCGCCGAGGCGAGATACACGTTGGTGTTCTTGCCCAGCCGGTTGGGGAAGTTGCGCGTCGACGTCGACACCACCGTCGCGCCCTCGCGCACCTGCGCCTGGTTGCCCATGCACAGGCTGCAGCCGGGCATCTCGGTGCGAGCGCCGGCGGCGCCGAAGACGCCGTAGTGGCCTTCCTTGGTGAGTTCGGCCGCGTCCATCCGCGTCGGCGGCGCGACCCACAGCTTGACCGGGATGTCGCGCTTGCCCTCGAGCAGCTTGCTGGCGGCGCGGAAGTGGCCGATGTTGGTCATGCACGAGCCGATGAACACCTCGTCGATCTTCGCGCCGGCGACGTCGGACAGGAGCTTGGCGTCGTCCGGGTCGTTCGGGCAGCACAGCACCGGCTCCTTGAGGTCGGCGAGGTCGATGTCGATCACCGCGGCGTACTCGGCGTCGGCATCGGCCTTCAAGAGTTGCGGATTCGCGAGCCAGGCCTCGACCGCCTTGATCCGCCGCTCCAGCGTCCGCGCGTCCTGGTAGCCGCCGGCGATCATGTTCCTCATCAGCACCACGTTGGACTTCAGGTACTCGATGATCGGTTCCTTGTTGAGGTGGACGGTGCAGCCGGCCGCGCTGCGCTCGGCCGAGGCGTCGGAGAGCTCGAACGCCTGTTCGACCTTGAGTTCGGGCAGGCCCTCGATCTCGAGGATGCGGCCCGAGAACACGTTCTTCTTGCCCTGCTTGGCGACCGTCAGCAGTCCCTGCCGGATCGCGTAGAGCGGGATCGCGTGGACGAGGTCGCGCAGCGTGATTCCCGGCTGCATCCGGCCCTTGAAGCGCACCAGCACCGACTCGGGCATGTCGAGCGGCATCACGCCGGTGGCGGCGCCGAAGGCGACGAGTCCGGAGCCCGCCGGGAACGAGATGCCGATCGGGAAGCGGGTGTGGCTGTCGCCGCCGGTGCCGACGGTGTCGGGCAGCAGCAGGCGGTTGAGCCAGCTGTGGATCACGCCGTCGCCCGGGCGCAGCGCCACGCCGCCGCGGCTGCTGATGAACGCGGGCAGCTCGCGGTGCGTCTTCACGTCCACCGGCTTCGGGTAGGCGGCGGTGTGGCAGAACGACTGCATCACGAGATCGGCGGAGAAGCCCAGGCAGGCGAGGTCCTTCAGCTCGTCGCGGGTCATAGGGCCGGTGGTGTCCTGGCTGCCGACCGTGGTCATCCTCGGCTCGCAGTAGGTGCCGGGACGGATGCCCTGGCCTTCCGGCAGCCCGCAGGCGCGGCCGACCATCTTCTGCGCCAGCGTGAAGCCGCGCTTGCTCGCGACCGGCGGCGTCGGCAGGCGGAAGACGGCGCTCGCGGGCAGGCCGAGGAACTCGCGCGCCTTGGCGGTGAGCGAGCGGCCGATGATGAGGTTGATCCGGCCGCCGGCACGGACTTCGTCGAACAGCACGTCGCTCCTGATCCTGAACGTGGCGGCGACCTTGCCGTCCTTCTCGATCTTTCCGTCGTAGGGATGGATGTCGATCACGTCGCCCATGGCGAAGGCGGTCACGTCGACCTCGATCGGCAGGGCGCCGGAGTCCTCCTGCGTGTTGAAGAAGATCGGGGCGATCTTGCCGCCGAGCGTGACCCCGCCGAAGCGCTTGTTGGGCACGAACGGGATGTCCTCGCCGGTCGCCCAGATGACGCTGTTGGTCGCACTCTTGCGCGAACTGCCGGTGCCCACGACGTCACCGACGTAGGCGACGAGGTGCCCCTTCTTCTTGAGGTCGTCGATGAACTTCATCGGCCCGCGCTTGCCGTCCTCTTCGGGTGTGATCCCGGGTCGTGCGTTCTTCAGCATCGCGAGGTAGTGCAACGGGATGTCCGGCCGGCTCCAGGCGTCCGGCGCCGGGGACAGGTCGTCGGTGTTGGTCTCGCCGGCGACCTTGAACACGGTCACGGTGATCTTCTTCGCCACTTCGGGACGCGAGGTGAACCACTCGGCGTCGGCCCAGCTCTGGATCACCGCCTTGGCGTGCGCGTTGCCGGCCCGGGCCTTCTCGGCGACGTCGTGGAAGAAGTCGAACATCAGCAGCGTCTTCTTCAGCGCAGCGGCGGCCACCGCGGCAACCTCGGCGTCGTCGAGGAGATCGATCAGCGGCTTGACGTTGTAGCCGCCGACCATCGTGCCCAGGAGCTCGGTCGCCTTGGCCTTGCCGATCAGCCCGACCTTGACGTCGCCGTGCGCGACGGCAGCGAGAAAGCTCGCCTTGACCTTGGCCGCATCGTCGACGCCGGGCGGAACGCGGTGCGTCAGCAGGTCGAGCAGGAACGCCTCCTCACCGGCCGGCGGGGCCTTGATGAGCTCGATCAGCTCGGCCGTCTGCCTGGCGTCGAGCGGCAGCGGCGGGATGCCCAGCGCGGCGCGCTCGGCGGCATGTTGGCGATACGCTTGCAGCATGGTGTCTCCTTGACGGGATGGGCGATACGGTGTTCAGCGTACGGTGCGCGAATCGACGGCAGGCATTGCGGGTGTCTGCCGACAGCGGCTACTTGCCCTTGGCCGCGCGCTCCTGTTGCATCTGGCGGATGTTGATCTTCTGGCCAGCGCCGGTGACGATGTCGCCGGGCACGAGGCCGTCGCGGCAGGCGCCGACGTGCTTCGCCTCGACGACGGTCTTCGCCTGCCGGAGGTCTGCCATCAGCGGCGGGTCGTAGGTGGTCTCGGCCTCGGTGCGATACGCGGTGTCGCCCTTCATCGTCATCACGGCGTGCGTCTTGACGACCGAGTTGCCGAGCTTGCACTCGGTGTCGGTGACGAACTGCGCGCCGACGTGGCGCAGGCTGCTCTTGCTGCAGAGTTCCTTGCGCATGCCGCTGCCGATGTCGATCATCTCCTTCTGCAGCGCGGCGTCGAAGCAGATCGTCGAGGACTGCGGCTTGGCGCCGGGGCGGTCGGTCGTGGTCGTCATCTCCCACTGGCCGGGCTTGAGCGTCGGGTAGTCGTCGGCGGCGGCCGCGCCGGCGAAGAGTGCGGCCAGCACAAGGGCGGCAATGCGGGCGTTGCGGGGCATGGGGGCTCCAGCGGGTTCGGGCGCGTTCAGTTGACGGCGAGGGGCCGCCGGGCGACGGCAGGGCGAGCACGATGCGCGCGCACCGTCTTCGCGGCGCGGAAGTGACCGGCGGCCGGGACGGGGAGCGTGATCCCGACCGCAGCGGCCCGCTGCAGCTGGCTCCAGAAGCAGCGGTGCGAGTTGCGGTCCTGCAGCTTCGGGGCGAGGTGCGAAGGCGGGCCAGCCAACCGGTCGGGCATCGGGCTGCGGCGGCGCTCTAGCCCAGCAGCGGAGCCACGCCGGCGCGCTCCTCCTCGAGCTCCTTCAGCGTGGCGTTCATCCTCTCGCGCGAGAAGGCGTCGATCTCGAGGCCCTGGACGCGTGCGTACTCGCCGCCGGCACAGGTCACGGGCACGCCGTAGACCACGTTCTCGGGAATGCCGTAGCTGCCGTCCGACGGGACGCCCATCGTCACCCACTTGCCGTGCGTGCCGAGCATCCAGTCGCGGACGTGGTCGATCGCCGCGTTGGCCGCCGAGGCCGCCGACGACAGGCCGCGCGCATCGATGATCGCCGCGCCGCGCTTGCCGACCGTGGGCAGGAACACGTTGCGGTTCCAGTCCTCGTCGTTGATCATCGCCCTGACCGACCCCTGGCCGTTGACGGTCGCGAACCGGTAATCGGCGTACATCGTCGGCGAGTGGTTGCCCCAGACGATGAGCTTGTCGATCGCGTCGACCGGCTGGCCGATGCGGGACGCGATCTGCGACAGCGCGCGGTTGTGGTCGAGGCGCATCATCGCGGTGAAGTTCTTCTTCGGCAATGACGGCGCCGACTTCATCGCGATGTAGGCGTTGGTGTTGGCGGGGTTGCCGACGACGAGCACCATGACGTCGCGGCTCGCCACCGCATCGAGCGCCTTGCCCTGGGCGGTGAAGATCTTGGCGTTCTCGAGCAGCAGGTCCTTGCGCTCCATCCCCGGGCCGCGCGGCCGGGCGCCCACCAGCATCGCGACGTCGGCGTCCTTGAACGCCGCCATCGGGTCCGAGGTGCCGACCATGCCGGCGACCAGCGGGAACGCGCAGTCCTCGATCTCCATCATCACGCCCTTCAGTGCCGCCTGAGCCTTGTCGATGGGCAATTCGAGCAGTTGCAGGACGACCGGCTGGTCGCGGCCGAGCATCTCGCCGGAGGCGATCCGGAACAGCAGGCTGTAGCCGATCTGGCCGGCGGCGCCGGTGACTGCGACGCGGATGGGTTTCTTCATCGTGCTCTCCTCGGGTCGTGGACAATACTCAAGCGCAGGAGTTCGGGGCACGCGATCGCCGGTGTTGCGGGCGATTCGGCGCGGGCCGGCGTTCCCGTTCATTTGCTGCGCCGCGCCAAGGCTTCCCGGAAAGGCCCCCGGCGGCGGCGAAGGGCTCCGGATTCTAGGCTCCGGGGCTGGACAGTGTCAATCGAGTCCTATATCTTATAAAAGACATAAGACAGCCGATCCGGCATTCCCGCCTGCGCCCCGGCCGTCCGACGGCCGCGGCGCGGTGCGCGCGCCGCCCGGCACGCCGACCCGATGACCGCGAGCACGCCTTCCTTCCAGCCGTTGTACCTGCAGATCAAGGCCCTGCTGGAGGCGGGCCTCGCCGCGGGCGAGTGGCGGCCTGCCGAGGCCATTCCCAGCGAGCAGGAGCTTGCCGTCCGCTTCGGCGTGTCCCAGGGCACGGTGAGAAAGGCGATCGACGCGCTGGCCGCCGGCAACCTCGTCGTCCGCCGCCAGGGCAAGGGCACGTTCGTCGCCACGCATACCGAGGAAAAGACGTCGCTGTTCCGGTTCCTGCGGATTCGCCGCAACGACGAGCAGGAGGTCCACCCGGCGAGCCGGCTGCTCGACGTGCGCCGGGGCAAGGCGGGCGCGGAGGCGGCGCGGTTGCTCATCCTGAAGGCGGGCGACCCGGTGTTCGTCCTGCGCCGGGTGCTCGACTACGACGGCGTGCCGACGGTGCTGGACGAGATCACGCTGCCCGCCGCGCGGTTCCGTGGGCTGACCCGCGCCCGGGTCGAGGCCTACCGCGGCTCGATGTACAGCTTCTTCGAGACCGAGTTCGGCGTCCGGATGCTCAAAGCCGACGAGAAGATCCGGGCCATTGCGGCCGACCCGGCCAGCGCCGCGATCCTGGCGGTCGCGCCGGGGACGCCGCTGCTCGCGGTCGATCGCGTGACCCTGACCTGGGGCGACTGCCCGGTCGAGTGGCGGCGCGGGCTGTGCACGACCGCGCAGCACCACTACCTCAACCGGCTCGGATGAGGCCGGCACCGCCCCCGCCGCCGGACCACCGCGGGGGCGCCGCCACCCGATCGCCGGTGCGCCGCGACCGCGATTCCTCTATAATTTGCTGCTGTGCACAGTCGCTTCGAAGTGCGGCGTCGGTGCAACGGCAGCGTCCGCCGGACGTGGCCGGGCCATCTGATGGATGCCCAACGATGCACGGTTTGTCGAGGATCGTCCACCCGCAGCCATCGCTTGCACCGCCGTCCGGCGCGCAGCGCGGCGGTTTTCTTTTCGCGGCGCACCCGGCGTCGCCCACCGTTTCTTCCCTCCGCGACGAGTAAACGCCTATGTCCGCCATCGAGCGACCTGTGGTCAAGCCGCGGCCGGTCTATCTCAACCTGGTCAAGATCCGCCTGCCGCTGCCCGGCATCGTCTCGATCCTGCACCGGGTCAGCGGGGCCGTGCTGTTCCTGTTCGCGATTCCGCTGCTCCTGGCCGGCGTCGGCGCGAGCCTAGCCTCGGCCGAGTCGTTCGCGGCGCTGAAGGGGTTCGCGTCCCATCCGCTCGCCAAGCTCGTGCTGCTGGGCTTCGCCTGGGCGTACCTGCACCACTTCTGTGCCGGCATCCGCTACCTGCTGCTCGACCTGCACAAGGGGATCGAGCTCGCGCCGGCGCGGCAGTCGTCGGTCGTCGTGCTGGTGGTGAGCCTCGCGCTCACGCTGATCGTGGGGGTGCGGCTATGGTGACGCGGCGGCAGGCGGTGGGAGCCCACTACGGGCTCAAGGACTGGCTGGTGCAGCGGGTGACGGCGGTCCTCATGGCGCTCTACACCCTGCTCGTGCTGGCGATCGCGCTGTGGAACGGCGGCATCGACCACGCGCTGTGGAAGTCGCTGTTCGCCAGCGGGGCGTTCCGGCTGGCGAGTTTCCTGTTCATGGTGGCGCTGCTCTACCACGCCTGGATCGGCGTGCGCGACATCTTCATGGACTACATCAAGCCCGTGGGCCTGCGGCTCGCGCTCGAGGTCGCGACGGTCGCCGTACTGGTCGCCTACCTCGGCTGGACGATTCAACTGCTCTGGGGTGTGAAGGCATGAGTCAGCTTCCCGTACGCAAATTCGATGCGCTGGTCGTCGGCGCCGGCGGCTCCGGCATGCGCGCGTCGCTCGAGCTCGCCGAGGCGGGCCTGTCGGTCGCGGTGCTGTCGAAGGTCTTCCCGACCCGCTCGCACACGGTCGCGGCGCAGGGCGGCATCGGCGCGTCGCTGGGCAACATGAGCGAGGACAACTGGCTCTGGCACATGTACGACACGATCAAGGGCTCCGACTGGCTCGGCGACCAGGACGCGATCGAGTACATGTGCAAGTCGGCCGCGCAGGTCGTCTACGAGCTCGAGCACTTCGGCATGCCGTTCGACCGCAACGCCGACGGCACGATCTACCAGCGCCCGTTCGGCGGGCACATGGCCAACTACGGCGAGAAGCCGGTCCAGCGCGCCTGCGCCGCGGCCGACCGCACCGGCCACGCGCTGCTGCACACGCTCTACCAGCGCAATGTCCGCGCGCGCACGCAGTTCTTCGTCGAGTGGATGGCGCTCGACCTCGTCCGCGACGCCGACGGCGACGTGCTCGGCGTGGTCGCGCTGGAGATGGAGACCGGCGAGGTGATGGTCCTGCAGGCCAAGGCGACGCTGTTCGCGACCGGCGGCGCGGGCCGCATCTTCGCCGCGTCGACCAACGCCTTCATCAACACCGGCGACGGCCTCGGCATGGCGGCGCGCGCCGGCCTCCCGCTGCAGGACATGGAGTTCTGGCAGTTCCACCCGACCGGCGTGGCCGGCGCCGGCGTCCTCATCACCGAGGGCGTGCGCGGCGAGGGCGGCATCCTGCTCAACTGCAACGGCGAGCGCTTCATGGAGCGCTATGCACCCAACGCCAAGGACCTCGCGTCGCGGGACGTGGTTTCCCGGTCGATGGACCAGGAGATCAAGGAAGGCCGCGGCTGCGGCCCCGAGAAGGACCACGTGCTGCTGAAGCTCGACCACCTCGGCCCCGACGTCATCCTCAAGCGGCTGCCGTCGATCCGCGAGATCGCGCTCAAGTTCGCCAACGTCGACTGCATCAAGGAGCCGATCCCGGTCGTGCCGACGATCCACTACCAGATGGGCGGCATCCCGACCAACGTCCACGGCCAGGTCGTGGCACCCAGGGGCGACGACTACAAGGCGGTCGTCCAGGGCCTCTACGCCGTCGGCGAGTGCGCCTGCGTCTCGGTGCACGGCGCCAACCGGCTCGGCACCAACTCGCTGCTCGACCTCGTCGTGTTCGGCCGCGCCGCCGGCGCGTTCATCGTCGAACAGGGCCTGAAGGGCAGGGCGCACAAGCCGCTGCCGGCCGATGCCGCCGACCTCGCGCGCTCGCGCCTCGCCCGGCTCGACGGCGCGACCAGCGGCGAGTCGGTGCCCGACGTCGGCAACGCGCTGCGCAAGACCATGCAGGCGCACTGCGGCGTGTTCCGCAACCAGGACCTGCTCGCCTCGGGCGCCGCCAAGGTGCTGGAGATCGAGGAGCGCGTGCGGCGGACCGCGATCCGCGACAAGAGCAAGACCTTCAACACCGCACGCGTCGAGGCGCTGGAGCTCGACAACCTGATCGAGACGGCGAAGGCGACGATCGTCTCGGCCGAGGCGCGCAAGGAGTCGCGCGGCGCGCAGGCGCGCAGCGACTACCCCGATCGCGACGACCCGAACTGGATGAAGCACACGCTGTGGTACCGCGACGGCAACCGCCTCGCATACAAGCCGGTCAACATGAAGCCGCTGTCGGTCGACGCGTTCCCGCCCAAGGCGCGGACGTACTGAGCGCGCATCACCGACCCAGAACCCGGAGCCAGGGATGAAATTCCGCGTTTACCGCTACGACCCCGAGACCGACGCCGCGCCGCGGGTGCAGGACTACGACGTCGCGCTCGAGCCCACCGACCGGATGCTGCTCGACGCCCTGATGCGCCTCAAGGCCCAGGACGACACGCTCGCGTTCCGTCGCAGCTGCCGCGAGGGTGTCTGCGGCTCCGACGCGATGAACATCAACGGCAAGAACGGCCTTGCCTGCATCACCAACCTCAAGGAGCTCTCCGAGCCGGTCGAGCTCATGCCGCTGCCCGGGCTGCCGGTGATCCGCGACCTGATCGTGGACATGAGCCAGTTCTTCAAGCAATACCACTCGATCAAGCCCTACCTCGTCAACGACACGCCGCCGCCGGAAAAGGAGCGCCTGCAGTCGCCGGAGGACCGCGAGGAGCTCGACGGCCTCTACGAGTGCATCCTCTGCGCCTGCTGCTCGACCTCGTGCCCGTCGTTCTGGTGGAACCCGGACAAGTTCGTCGGCCCGGCCGGACTGCTCGCGGCCTACCGGTTCATCGCCGACACCCGTGACCAGGCGACCAACGAGCGCCTCGACAACCTCGAGGACCCGTACCGGCTGTTCCGCTGCCACACGATCATGAACTGCGTCGACGTCTGTCCGAAGGGGCTCAACCCGACCAAGGCGATCGGCAAGATCAAGGACATCATGGTGAAGCGCGCGGTCTGACCGCGCCGGCGATCCGGAACGAACGGGGAACCGTGACGTCGATGGACCCGACGCGACTCAATCGCCTGCGCTGGCGCTGCCGGCGCGGCATGCTGGAGAACGATCTCATCCTCGCGCGGTTCCTCGACGCGCGGGGCGCGCAGATGACCGATGCGGACGTGGCGGCGCTCGACCGTCTGCTCGACCTCACCGACAACGACCTCTGGGATCTCTTGTCGGGCCGGGCCGAGACGGCGGATGCGGCAGCGCGGCCGCTGCTGCAGGCGCTGCGCGCCGCGTGACTCCGGGGAGCCGCAGGGAACGTAGCTTGCACCACAGCAGGGCGAGAGGATTGCAGGACGAGTGAAACGAGCCGGAAGAGGGCGGACGCGGCATCTCGCCGCTCCGTCCGGCGCCGGAAACCACCAGGCATGGAGCCCCAATGAAGACCGACCGCACCGCCAAACTGACGTTCTCCGACGGCTCGCCTTCCGTCGAGTTCCCGATCCTCGCCGGCACCATCGGGCCCGAGGTGATCGACATCCGGACGCTGTACGGCAAGACCGGCAAGTTCACCTACGACCCGGGCTTCATGTCGACGGCGGCCTGCGATTCCACCATCACCTACATCGACGGCGACAAGGGGGAGCTGCTCTACCGCGGCTACCCGATCGACGAACTGGCGGTCAACTGCAACTTCCTCGAGACCTGCCACCTGCTGCTCAAGGGCGACCTGCCCAATGCCAAGCAGAAGGCGGACTTCGAGAAGCTCGTGATGACGCACACGATGGTGCACGAGCAGATGGGGTTCTTCTTCCGCGGCTTCCGCCGCGACTCGCACCCGATGGCGGTGCTGGTCGGCGTCGTCGGCGCGCTGTCCTCGTTCTACCACGACGCGCTCGACATCAGCGACCAGTACCACCGCGACGTCTCGGCGATCCGCCTCATCGCCAAGCTGCCGACGCTGGTCGCGATGGCGTACAAGTACTCGGTCGGCCAGCCCTTCGTCTACCCGCGCAACGACCTGTCGTACTCGGCGAATTTCATGCGGATGATGTTCGCCACGCCGGCCGAGGACTACAAGATCAACGACGTGCTGGTCCGTGCGCTGGACCGGATCCTGATCCTGCACGCCGACCACGAGCAGAACGCGTCGACGTCGACGGTCCGGCTGGCCGGCTCCTCGGGGGCGAACCCGTTCGCCTGCATCGCCGCCGGCATCGCCTGCCTCTGGGGCCCGGCGCACGGCGGGGCCAACGAGGCCGCGCTCAACATGCTCTACGACATCCAGAAGCAGGGCGGCGTGGAGAAGATCGGCGAGTTCATCGCCAAGGTCAAGGACAAGAACTCGACGGTCAAGCTGATGGGCTTCGGCCACCGGGTGTACAAGAACTACGACCCGCGCGCGAAGCTGATGCGCGAGACCTGCCACGAGGTCCTCACCGAGCTCGGCCTCGGCAACGATCCGCTGTTCAAGCTTGCGATGGCGCTGGAGAAGATCGCCCTCGAG
>DATIUK010000161.1:0-2696 GCA_035466885.1 Casimicrobiaceae bacterium | reverse complement strand
TCGCGCAGCCGCGACACCGCGTCGTACTCGTAGAGTCCCTGCTGCGCCTTGGTGGTCGACTTGATGTGCCACTGCAGCAGCGGCCGCCCGAGCGCGCGGGCCACCTCCTCGGCGAGCATGGTCTTGCCGGTGCCCGGCTCGCCCTTGATCAGCAGCGGCCGCTCGAGGGCGATCGCCGCGTTGACGGCGAGCATCAGGTCCGGCGTGGCGATGTAGGTGTCGGTGCCTTCGAAGCGCATGGCGTGGTCCGGAATGGTGGCCTGGAGGACTGGATGGTAGCGGATTCAGGCGCGAACGGCCGAGAGCGCCCACTGCACGAGCCAGAGCGCGATCATCCCGGAGGCCATCGTCGCGGTGACGCTGCGCGTGCGCCAGGCGATCGCCGCCGCGACCAGGGCCGCGAGCAGCTTCGGGTTGGCGTACGAAAGCTCGAGGACCCCGGGCACCCGGAAGGCGACCGCCGGCACGACGATCGCCGTCAGCATCGCCGCCGGGACGAAGCGCAGCGCGCGTGCCATCGCCGGCGGCATCGGGATGCGGGCGAACAGCGCGATGAACGACAGCCGCGACAGGTAGTTGAGCGCGCCGACGGCGACGATCACCGCCCACAGCGTGACGGTGGCGCTCATTGGTGAGCCCCCACGCTTGCGGCCACGGCCGCTGCGCTGCCCCCCGAGGGGGCCGAATTCGCGCCTTGGGGCGGCCCGGCGGCGCTCATCGGGCGCCTGCGCCCCGCCGCCGGGCGGCGCGCGCCGCGACAACGCCCGCGCCGATGCCGATGAGCCCGGCGCAGACCAGCGACAGGCGCATCGGCAGCGGGTCGAGCACGACGACGGCAACCGCCGCGGCCAGCGCCGCGATCCGCGCCGGCCCGTCGTCCAGCGCCGGCACCAGCACCGCGATGAAGCACAGCGGGACGATGAACTCCAGCGACCACGCGGCCGGGATCACGTTGCCGGCGAGATAGCCTCCGAGATTGGAGAAGAACCACGCCACCCAGAGCACGACGCCGGTGCCGAGGAAGTACGAGGCCCCCTCGCCCGGCGTCGTGGCGGTGCCGAAGCGCCGGATCGCCGCGGCGAACGCCTGGTCGGTGAGCACGAACGCGAGCACGTTGCGCCAGCGCGCGGGCAGCGCGGCAAGGTGCGGCGCCATCGCCGCGCTGTACATCATGAGGCGCAGGCCGACGACCAGGCAGGTGAGCACGATCACCGCGAACGGCGCCTGCGCGGCGATGAGCTGCATGGCGAGGATCTGCGCCGCGCCGGAGAAGACGATCATCGCCATCCCCACCGCCTCGAGCGCCGACAGGCCGGTCGCCTGCGCGGCCACGCCGCAGACCACCCCGAACGGCAGGATGCCGATCAGCGGCGGGGTCATGTCGCGAATGCCCGCGACGAAATCCGGGCGCGAGAAGTGGCGGGACACGGGACCAGTGGCGCAGCGCGGGGAAGACGCGATGTTAACGCGTCTTGCCCGCCGGCGCCGCGGGGGACCGCGCCGGGGGTCAGCCCTTGACGCCGCCCGCCGTCAGCCCGCCGACCACGCGCTCCTGGAACACCGCGATCAGGATGCAGATCGGGACCAGCGCGATGATCAGCGCCGCCGAGATGAGCGGCCAGGGGAAGGCGAACTCGCCCTGGTAGAGGGTGATGCCCACCGAGAGCGTGCGCATGTTCACCCGGTTCATCATCGTCAAGGCGAGCAGGAATTCGTCCCAGGCGTTGACGAAGGCGAGGATGCCGGCCGTGAACACGCCGGGCGCGGCAAGCGGCACGACGACCCTGAACAGTGCGCCGACGCGAGAGCAGCCGTCGACCATCGCCGCCGCCTCGAGGTCGGGCGGGATGTCCTGGAAGAAGCTCGCCATCACCAGCGTGCAAACCGGCAGCGACAGCACCGCGTAGGGCAGGATCAGCGCCAGGTAGGTGTTGAGCAGGCCCAGCTCGCGCATCACCTTGAACAGCGGCACCATCAGCGAGATCAGCGGGAACATCGCGATGGCGAGCAGCAGCGACATGATGAGGTTGCGCTGCGGCATCCGCAGCCGCGTCAGCGCGTAGGCGGCCAGCGCGCTCACCAGCACGCACAGCGCCGTCGACAGGCTGGCGACGACGAAGCTGTTCAGCAGGAACCGGCCGATCGGCTGCGCGGTGAACGCGGTCGCGTAGTTCTCCAGCGTCGCCGCCTCGGGCAGGTAGGTGATCGGGAACCGGATGAGTTCGGTCTCGGTCTTGAGCGACGTGAGCAGGATCCACACGGCCGGGAAGAAGCCGTTGACGATGACGATGATCGCCGCGAACCAAACCACCGCGCGTCGACTGAAGTTCATGACCGCCCCTCCCCTGTTGCTGCCGTGACCGAGCCGCCGGTCGTTACCGCGCGCCTGCCGCGGCCGTTCATTCCTCGGCTCCCCGTCCGGAACTGCGGCGCGTGTAGCGGAGATAGCCCGACGTCGCGACCATCGACAACACGAACATCAGCGCGGCCAGCGCCGAGCCGTAGCCAAAGTCGAGGAAGTCGAGCGTGGTCTTGTGTATGTACATCGCCAGCGTCTCGGTCGAATCGCCGGGGCCGCCGCCGGTCATCGCGTACGGGATGTCGAAGGTCTGGATCGCCGTGATGGTGCGGAAGATCAGCGCCACGAAGATCGCCGGCCGCAGCATGGGCAGCGTGATCTCGACGAACTGCTGCCA
>DATIUK010000160.1:0-4604 GCA_035466885.1 Casimicrobiaceae bacterium | reverse complement strand
CGCCTTACTGCGTCAACCCCATCGCCGGAACGCGCTTCCTCGGCAAGGATCTGCGCGGCGCCGACTGAGCTCATGCGCCTCGCGCACGATGCGGATTTCGCCGAAGAAGGCGCGAATCCTCGGTCCGTGGCTGCGGCGCGCCATCACCGCCCGGCAATCGCCAGCAGGTCGCGCTCGAAGCGCTCGCGCTGCCACTGGTGCGGCGAGTGATCGGTGTCGTCGTAGACGTGCAGCGCCGAGCCGCGGATCTGGTCGTGGACGTACCGCGCCGTGGAGAGGTCGTAGAAATTGCTCTCCCCGCCCCAGACCAGCAGCGTCGGCACGTCGATCTTGGGCAGCACGTCGCGGTAGTCGGCGGCGACGAGGCTTTCCCAGATCTCGATCAGCGGCGCGGGGTCGAGGCGGGAGAGCGTCTCGCGCACGTGCTGCCAGCCGCGGGTGTTTCGTGCGTAGGTCTCCCGCGCCCGCGTGTTGTTCCCCTGTGCGGCCAGCCGCAGCACCGCCTCGGCGAAGTCGGCGCGAAGGTCGGACTCGAACGCGTCGGCGCGATGGCGGTCGAAGTCACCATAGATGCCGAGCTTCCAGTCGTCGTCGGTGACGAGCTTCGGCGACTGGTCGATGAGGCAGAGGCTGCGGATGCCGCCGGTGCCGAAGGCGCGCAGGTACTCCCAGGTCGTCAGCGCCCCCATCGAGTGCCCGACCAGCACGGCGTCGGTGAGCGCGTAGTGGGCGAGCAGGTTCGCGAGGTCCTGCGCCATCCGGGCGACGGTCGGCCGCGTGGCGGTGCCGAGCCGGTGCCCGCCGTGCCCGCGCGCATCCCAGCGGAACACGCGGTGCTTCGCGCCCAGCGCAGCGACGACGGGCGAGAACTCCTGGTGACTCGCCGTCCAGCCGTGCAGCATCACCAGCGGGGAGCCGGTGCCGGCAATCTCGAGGTGAATCGTCTCGCCGTCGTCGGCGACGAAGTGGTGCATCGGGGTCGTGCGTTGCCGGGGAGGTTGCCGAACGGTATTCAGAGCGTCGCGGGCAACATGCGCCGCGGGACGACGACACTCTACCGCAAATGTGCAGCAGGCCGTCGCGGCACGGACTGCGGGCGGGCGTTTTGGCTCGGGTTAGAATCTTCCCTTGTCCGCGCCGCGCATGCCGACCGACCCTGCCGCGCGCCCCGCCCCACCTCTCGCGAGCACCCCTCCCGATGTCCCACATGACCCCCGCCGAAATCGTCTCCGAGCTCGACAAGCACATCGTCGGCCAGGACGACGCCAAGCGCGCCGTTGCCATCGCGCTGCGCAACCGCTGGCGGCGCCAGCAGGTGCCCGAGCCGCTGCGCCAGGAGATCACGCCCAAGAACATCCTGATGATCGGGCCGACCGGCGTCGGCAAGACCGAGATCGCGCGCCGCCTGGCGCGCCTCGCCGAGGCGCCGTTCATCAAGGTCGAGGCGACCAAGTTCACCGAGGTGGGCTACGTCGGCCGCGACGTCGACACCATCATCCGCGACCTCGCCGAGGCGGCGATCAAGGAGACACGCGAGCGCGAATCGCGCAAGGTACGGGACCGCGCGGCCGATGCCGCCGAGGAACGCGTCCTCGACGTGCTGCTGCCGCCGGCGCGCGAGGTCAACTTCCACGACATGCAGCCGGCCGATTCGGCGACCCGGCAGAAGTTCCGCAAGATGCTGCGCGAGGGCAAGCTCGACGACAAGGAGGTCGAGATCGAGATCTCGCTCCTGCCGCCGCAGATGGAGATCATGGCGCCGCCGGGAATGGAGGACCTCACCAGCCAGATCCAGGGCATGTTCCAGCAGATGGGCGGGGCCCGGCGCAAGCAGAAGAAGATGACGGTCGCCGAGGCGATGAAGGCGCTGACCGACGAGGAGGCGACCAAGCTCCTGAACGAGGACGAGGTCAAGGCCAAGGCGCTCGCCGCCGTCGAGCAGAACGGGATCGTCTTCCTGGACGAGATCGACAAGATCGCGAGCCGGCAGGAGATGCACGGCGCCGACGTGTCGCGCCAGGGGGTCCAGCGCGACCTGCTGCCGCTGGTCGAGGGCACGACGGTCAGCACCAAGTACGGGATGGTGCGCACCGATCACGTGCTGTTCATCGCCTCGGGCGCGTTCCACCTCTCGAAGCCGTCCGACCTCATCCCCGAGCTGCAGGGGCGCTTTCCGATCCGCGTCGAGCTCTCGTCGCTGTCGGTCGCCGATTTCGAGCAGATCCTGACCGCCACCGACGCCTGCCTCGTCCGCCAGTACGAGGCGCTGCTGGGCACCGAGGAGGTCCGTCTCGACTTCCGTCCCGACGGCATCCGGCGCCTGGCCGAGATCGCCTTCGCCGTCAACGAGAAGCAGGAGAACATCGGCGCGCGGCGCCTGTACACGGTGATGGAGCGCCTGCTCGACGAGGTGTCCTTTGCCGCTTCGAAGATGAGCGGCGAGACCGTCACCATCGACGCCGCCTACGTGAACGAGCGCCTCGCCGGGATTGCCGGCGACGACAACCTCGCGAAGTACATCCTGTGACCGACGAGGCACCGCGCGCGGCGCCCGGAACCCCGGGGCCCGCCAGACGCGCGGCTTCCCCCGCCGCCGCCATCCGCTGCCCGGCCGCGCCATGATCGAGCGCATCCTCGGCATCATCGTGCCGGTGTTCTCGATCATCGCTCTCGGCTGGCTCTACGGCCGCCGGGCGAAGCCCGACATGGACTGGGTCAACCGGATCAGCATGAACGTGCTCGCTCCGGCGCTCATCTTCTCGGCGCTGTCGGCGAAGAGCTTCGACGTCGTCGAGAACCGCCTGCTGATCCTGGGCAGCATCGGCGTCGTCCTCGGCTCGGGCCTGCTCGCCTGGCCGATCACGCGCCTGCTGCGCCAGGACCACCGCACGTTCCTGCCGCCGATGATGTTCAACAACTGCGGCAACATGGGGCTGCCGCTGGCGGCGCTGGCGTTCGGGCAGGCGGGGTTCTCGGCAATGGTGGCGCTGTTCACGATCTCCAACCTGCTGCACTTCACGCTGGGGGCGTGGATGATCGACCACCACGCGCGCTTCGGGAGCCTGCTCAGAAACCCGATGGTGTGGTCGACGTTCGCCGGATTCGGGTTCGCCCTGCTGCACCCGCCGCTGCCCGAGTTCGCCGCGATCACCTTCAAGCTGGTCGGCGACGCGCTGATCCCGATGATGCTGCTCTCGCTCGGCGTGCGCCTGACGTCGATCCGCTGGGACGACGCGCGGATCGGCGTCGTCGGCGGGCTCGTCTGCCCGCTGACCGGCATGGCGATGGCGGCGCTGCTCGCGCCGGTGCTGGGCCTCGACCGTGCGCAGCAGGGCCTGCTGATCCTGTTCGGCTGCCTGCCGCCGGCGGTGCTCAACTTCATGGTCGCCGAGCAGTTCAAGCAGGAGCCGGGCAAGGTTGCCTCGATCGTCCTCATCGGCAACGTGCTGTCGGTGGTGTTCGTGCCCATCGGCCTTTCGCTCGCGCTGCGCTGATGGCGCCGTCCCGCCGGCCTTTCGACGCGATCCTGTTCGACCTCGGCGGGGTGCTGATCGAGCTTGCCGGCGTCGAGCAGATGCTGGAGTGGAGCCCGGGCATCGACACGACCGACGAGCTGTGGCGGCGCTGGCTGCACTCGCCCGCCGTTCGCCGCTACGAAGTGGGCGCGGCCACGGGCGAGGAGTTCGCCGCCGAGATCGTGCGCGAGTTCGACCTGCCGGTCACGCCGGCCGTGTTCCTCGCCGCGTTCGAGTTCTGGCCACGCTCGCTGTACCCGGGCGTGTCCGAGCTGCTGGCCGACCTCGCGCCCCGCTACCGCATCGCCAGTGTGTCGAACACCAATGCGCTGCACTGGTCGCGCTTCACGCGCGAGTGGTCGCTGCCCGACCGCTTCCACGCCAATTTCCCGTCGCACGAGGTCGGCCGGCTGAAGCCCGATGCCCACTACTTCGAGCACGTCGTCGCGACGCTGGGCTTCGACCGCGCGCGCATCCTGTTCGTCGACGACAACCGGATCAACGTCGAAGCCGCGGCCGCGCTCGGGCTGACGGCGAGGCACGTCCGGAACTTCGCTGCGCTCGCACCCGCGTTTGCCGAGTTGGACGTGACAGACTGACGCAGCCGGGTGCCGCGTGGCGGTTTGCCACCCTGCGGGCCGCAGCCCAACGGCGTTCTCGCCCCGGCATGCCGGGGCCTGGCCACAACCGATGCACGTTGACTTCCCGCAATGAAAGAGCGCGGGCAGAAGCCTATCGTGAAATCGGAGCCTGTCTCGGAGAAGCGCCATGAGACGCAAGGCCATGCTGCCCGCGGCAGCCGTCGTGGTCGGTCTGCTGAATGCCTGCGCGGTCCCGATGCTGACGTCGCTGCAGAGCAGCCAGTACTGCGAGGTCGACGTGCAAGGCCCGTCCGGGCCGCCGGTGCTCGTCCAGGGCACGCTGCTGGATCCAGCCACGGAAGCCAGTGTGGAGGCGCTCGCCAACGCTTCGCTCGTCGGTTGGATCGCGCTGGTATTTGTTCTCCGCCCGCTTCCCGGTGACCTCATAACACAGGACCCGCGCCCCGCAATCCACGCGGCACACGCTTGCGACCCCGGGAGAGTGGTC
>DATIUK010000159.1:0-14999 GCA_035466885.1 Casimicrobiaceae bacterium | reverse complement strand
GATCACGATCAACGACGATCCGGACAAGGTGCTGCGCGTGCCGGCCGGCAACACGCTGCTCGGCACGCTGGCCGAACACAAGATCTTCATCCCCTCGGCCTGCGGCGGCAAGGGCGCGTGCGGCGTCTGCGAGGTGATCGTCAAGGAAGGCGGCGGCGACCTCCTGCCCACGGAGACGGGCTTCATCAACCGCGGCGAGGCCAGGCGCGGCTGCCGGCTCGCCTGCCAGGTCAAGGTCAAGCGCGACATGAAGATCGAGATCCCGCCCGAGATCTTCGACGTCCGCAAGTGGAAGTGCAAGGTCATCTCCAACCGCAACGTCGCCACGTTCATCAAGGAGCTGAAGCTGGCACTCCCCGAGGGCGAGGAGGTTCCGTTCCGCGCCGGCGGCTACGTGCAACTCGAGTGCCCGGCGCACAGCATCGACTTCAAGACCTTCGACATCGACCCCGAGTACCGCGACACCTGGGACAAGTTCGACCTCTGGCGCTTCAAGTCGGTGCTGGCGGAGCCGATCGAGCGCGCGTACTCGATGGCCAACTACCCGCTGGAAAAGGGCCAGTTGCTGTTCACGATCCGGATCGCGTTCCCGCCGGACTACCGAACCGACATCCCGCCGGGGATCATGTCGTCGTACGTGTTCAACCTCAAGCCCGGCGACGAGCTCACGGTGTCGGGTCCCTTCGGCGAGTTCTTCGCCCGCGAGACCGGCAAGGAGATGTGCTTCGTCGGCGGCGGCGCCGGGATGGCGCCGATGCGCTCGCACATCTTCGACCAGCTGAAGCGCCTGCACTCGAAGCGCAAGATGACCTTCTGGTACGGCGCGCGGAGCATGCGTGAGGCGTTCTACGTCGACGAGTTCGACGCGCTGCAGAAGGAGAACCCCAACTTCGAGTGGCACCTCGCGCTGTCCGAGCCGGTGCCCGAGGACAACTGGACCGGCGCGACCGGCTTCATCCACAACGTCCTGCTCGAAAGCTATCTCAAGAACCACCCGGCGCCCGAGGACATCGAGTACTACATGTGCGGCCCGGGGGTCATGAACAAGGCGGTGATCAACATGCTGCTCGCGCAGGGCGTGGACCGCGAGAACATCATGCTGGACGACTTCGGCTGATCCGAAGCGTCCGGCGCCAGGCGGAGGAACACACGATGCAAACGACCCTCGACGTCGTCGTCCGTGACAAGGGCAGCGACGAGCTCATCTCGGTGCCGGCATCCGCAACGGTGGCCGAGGCGGTTGCCGCGATGACCGAGCGGGAGGTCGGCGCCGTGCTGATCATGAACGAGGACGGCCTCGTCTCGGGCATCTTCACCGAGCGCGACGTCGTCGTCCGCGTGGTCAGGCAGGGCCGCGACCCGAAGACCACGCCGATCTCGATGGTGATGACCCGCGACGTCACGTTCGTGACCCCGGGCACGACCATCGAGGCGGCGCTGTCGCTGATGTACGTCAAGCGCTTCCGCCACCTCCTGGTCATCGACGGCCCGAAGGTGCACGGACTGCTGTCGCTGCGCGACCTCGCCTACCAGCTGATCCGGCGCGGCGATGGCCGGTTCGAAGCCGAGGTGCGCAAGATCAACGAGGGCGCGGCGTCCCGCTGACGCGACGGCGCGCCCGAACGAACGAGATTGCCTGGAGAAAGCCGATGGATGCCCTGATTTCCCCCAAGCGACGGACCGTGCTGCAGGCGATGGGCGCGGCGGCGATGGTCGCCGGCTGCGGCGAGTACCGCGCGACGGGCGCGACGGCGCGCCCGCAGGTCCATTTCGCCGGCGCGACGATGGGCAGCAGCTACAACGTCAAGATCGCCGGCGCCACGCTCACGCCGGAGCGCGAGGCCACCGCCCGGGCCGCCGTCGAGGCGGCGTTCACCGGCGTCGTGACGAGGATGTCGACGCACGACGCGGCGTCGGAGCTGTCGCGCTTCAACCGGCACGCCTCGACCGCCGCCTTCGCGCTGTCGCCGGACACGCTCGAGGTGCTGGCCCTTGCCCGCCGGGTCGGCGACGAGACCGCCGGCGCGTTCGACGTCACCGTCGCAGCGCTGGTCGACGCCTGGGGCTTCGGCCCGGCGCGGCACGCCGACATCCCATCAACCGAGCGCGTCCGCGCGTTGCAGGCGGGAGTCGGTTACCGGCAGATCGCCGTCGACCGCGGCGCCGGGTCGGCGACCAAGGCGCTGCCCGCAGTGGCGGCCGACCTCTCCGGCATTGCGAAGGGCTACGGCGTCGACGTCGCGGCCCGCGCGCTCGAGGCCCTCGGCCACACCGACTTCATGGTCGAGGCCGGCGGCGAGGTCCGTACCCGCGGCAGCAACGCCGCGGGCCGGCCGTGGCAGATCGCAATCGAGCGTCCCGACGCGGTGCCGCAGCGCGCGCACTTCATCGCGCCGCTGTCCGGGCAGTCGATGGCGACCTCGGGCGACTACCGGATCTTCTACGAGCAGGGTGGCCGGCGTTACTCGCACGAGATCGACCCCGCGACCGGCGCACCGGCCGACCACCGGCTGGCTTCGGTGTCGGTCGTCGCCGGCGACTGCGCGTATGCCGACGCCATGGCGACCGCGCTGTTCGTGCTCGGGCCCGACCGCGGTTTCACGCTGGCCGAGGAACGCGGGATCGCCGCCTACTTCATCGTCCGCGTTGCCGACGGCTCGTTCGGCACCCGGCCGACCCGCGCCTTCGCGGCGCTGGGCGGTACGCTCGCCTGAGAGGCTGAGAAACCGCGCCCGCGACAAGGCATCGGGCGCGGAACCAAAGCGACTCGCGCCCGATCGAACGCTTCGATGACGAGCTTTCTCGCCGAACTCCTGCCCGTCGCCGGCATCGTCGTCGGCCTCTTCGCCATCGCGATGGCGGCGATGGCGCTCGGCCAGCGCTTCACCGGGCGCTGCCTGCGCGGCTCCTGCGGCGGCCCGAAGGCCGTCGGCCCCGACGGCAAGCCGATCAGCTGCGTTGGCTGCCCCAACGCCGACAAGCACGCGCACTGAAGCCGGCGCGCCCGCTGGGCGACCGCCCCGCGCTCAGTGCAGGCGCTGCCGCGATTTCCGCGTCGCTTCGCTCGCCACGCCGCGGCGCGTGCCGCGGCCTTCGGCAGCGCGACCGCGCTCCAGCCAGAAGCGGTAGATGAGCACCGCCGCGACCGGCAGCTCGTCGACCAGCGCCACGCGCTTTTCCTCGCTGTCCACCCACTCGGTGAACTCCTCCTCGCGGTCGCCGAAGGCCAGCGCCTCGATCGGGAAGATCCAGTCGCGCGCGTCGGGCGCGTCGTACAGCGGCTGCCACTCGTCGTCGCGCAGCTTCACGCCCGACATGTAGCCTTCGCACCATGCACTGGCCTCGGGCGGCGTGCGCTCGGGCGTTGCAGCCTTGCGCTCGGCCTTGCGCTCCACCTTGCGCTCGCCCTCCTCCGGCAGGTAAAGGAGCGGCCGGAACCGCGTCGGCGACTCGGCGAGCGTGCGCTGGATGCCGACCATGTGCCGCAACACCAGCGCCATGATCCGTTGCGCCTGGTCGTTGTCGGAGTACGCGGGCGTCGCGCTCTTGCCGCCCTCGCTCCAGAGCTGCGGCAGCCACTCCGAAGGCTGGATCTGCTCCGGGCCGGAAACGACCGCGGTCAGGTAACCGTCCAGCATCTCGAGGTCCATGCAGTCGGGCGGCACCGCGTCGGAGGCGAGGAAGGATTCGAGCTCGTCCATCTCGGCATCGGTCAGGGGTTCGTCGAGGGCGCGCGGATCGGTCATGGCGGGGCTTTCTTCGGGACTGCGGTAGCGGAACCTGTAATGATCGCCCTCCGCGGACATTGACGCAACTCGCGCGGCGTCGATGCCGGCCCCAAAGCCGCCACCGCGAGCCCGGACCGGGACCACGGCCCTCGCACGGCCGTGCTACCCTCCCCGGCGCAAACATCCCGGACTCCGCATGCCGCCGAAGATCAGGACTCAGTCGTTCCTCGCGAACCTGCCGCTGTTCAAGGAACTCGCGCCGGCAGAGATCGACCGCTTGGCCGCCGGCACCACCGAGCTCTTCGTCCCGCGCGGCGAGATCGTCTTCCAGCGCGGCGACCCCTGCGTCGGCTTCCACGCGGTCGTCTACGGCCAGGTCAAGCTCTCGTTCGTCACGCCGCAGGGGGGCGAGAAGGTCGTCGAGATCATCAGCCCCGGCTTCACCTTCGGCGAGGCGCTGATGTTCATGGACAAGCCCTACATCGTGATGGCGCAGGCGCTCTCCGACACGCTGCTGCTGCACGTCGCGAAGGAAGCGGTGTTCCACGGCATCGAGCACGACCCCGGCTTCGCCCGGCGGATGCTCGCCGGCCTGTCGCGGCGCGTGCACGCGCTGATGGCGGACGTCGAGAGCTACTCGCTGCAGTCGGGCACCCAGCGCGTCATCGGCTACCTCTTGCGCCAGGAGGCCGAGGGGGGCGAGGGCCAGGCGAGCTACACGGTGAGGCTGCCGACGTCGAAGTCGATCGTCGCCTCGCGGCTCAACCTCACGCCTGAGCACTTCTCGCGCATCCTGCACGAGCTCGTCGACCGCGGCCTCGTCGCCGTCGAGGGACGCGACGTGCGCATCGTCGACGCGCAGAAGCTGCGGGACTACACCGGCTGAGGTCGCGTCAGCCGGCGCCGCCGCCGAACACGGCGATCACGGCGACGGCGACGAGCAGGTAGACGAGCCAGCCGACGCGGCAGCGCCAGCGGCCGCAATCCGAGCCGCCGGGCGAGCGGCACGCGCCGGTCGCCGGGGGCGGCAGCGCGTCGGGATCGGGGTCGTCGGACATCGCGGCGATGCCGCCCTGATCAGGCACCCTCGGTCGCCCCCTCGCGGGGCCAGATCGTGACCGCGTACCCCGACCCCGTGCCGGGCTCGGTGTGGTGGCAGAGGTCGTTGCGGTCGAGCATCAGGTAAAGAGGCCGTGGCTCGACGTCGATCAGCAGCCGCAGGCGATCGCCCGGCATCAGCGTGGACAACGCGGTCAGCACCCGTTCCAGCGGCTCGGGAGCGGGCAGGCCGCGCACGTCGAGGATCGTTTCGGTCATGTCGCGCGCCGGTATCGGGTCAAGTCGTCAGGTTGCCCGAGAGGGGCACCGAGCTTCATTGATGTGCATCAAGCGCGCGCGCGCAACCTGCGCCGCGATCGTCAGCGCAGCGCGTGCGCGACGTTGAGCGCCGCCGCAAACACCAGCACGGCACCGGCCTGGTGCGTCGCCGCGAGGTGCAGCGGCACGACCAGCAGCAGCGTGGCAATGCCCAGCCCCACCTGCACGGCGAGCAGCGCAGCGAAGAGCAGCACCGCGCGGCGCGCGCGCGGCGGCGCGTCGTCGACGCGGTGCAGCTTCCACCACAGGAGGCCGACGACGGCGACGAGCACATAGGCGGTCAGCCGGTGGTCGAACTGCACGGTCGCCATGTTCCAGAAGAAGTTCTTCCACCACGGGTCGAGCATCAGGAGCTCGGGCGGCACCCAGGCGCCGTTCATCAGAGGAAACGTGTTGTACGCGAAGCCCGCCCGGATGCCCGCGACCATGCCGCCGGTGGCGACCATGAACAGCACGAGCGCGGCGACGCCGAGCGCGAAGCGGAACGCCGAGCGCCGGGCCGCCGAGCGGCGCTCGACGCTGCGCCGCACCAGCAGCGAGAGCGCCGTCCAGAACATCGCGCCGAAGATAACGAACGCGAGGCAGAGGTGCGCGGTCAGCCGGAACTGCGAGACGCGCGGGTCGTCGACGAGGCCGCTCTGCACCATGTACCAGCCCATCGCACCCTGCGCCGCACCGAGGGCGAAGATCCCGGCCAGCCCCGCGCGGTGGCCCTCGGGTATCGCCCGGCGGGCGAGGAACCAGAGGTAGGGCAGCAGGAAGACGACGCCGATCAGCCGCCCGAGCAGCCGGTGGAAGTACTCCCACCAGAAGATGCCCTTGAACGCCGCGAGCGACATCCCCTTGTTCACCTCGCGGTACTCGGGGGTGAGCTTGTACTTGTCGAACGCCAGCTGCCAATCGGCCTCGGACAACGGCGGCAGCGCGCCCACGATCGGCTGCCACTCGGTGATCGACAGCCCGGAGTGCGTGAGCCGCGTGACGCCGCCGACGACGATCATCGCGAGAACCAGCGCGCAGCACAGCAGCAGCCAGGCACCGACCGCACCCGAGGGCCGCGCCGTTGCCACCAGCGTCGAATCGGACATGGAGCGGATTCTGCCATACCCCTGGCGCCCGGATTGACATTTGCCGCGATTCCGGTTGCACTCACAAGCTGCCGCTCACCCTCAAGAGCAAGGACCGCGCGATGACCGACACCGTCAAGTACCTCCTCGACGAATCGAGGATTCCGAAGCACTGGTACAACCTGCAGGCCGACCTGCCGCGCCCGGCGCCGGCGGTGCTGCATCCCGGGACGCACCAGCCGGTCGGCCCCGACGATCTCGCCCCGCTGTTCCCAATGGCGCTGATCCTGCAGGAGGTGTCGACCGAGCGCGAGATCGAGATCCCCGAGCCTGTCCGCGACGTCTACCGGCAGTGGCGGACGACCCCGCTCTTCCGCGCCCGGCGCCTCGAGCGCGAGTTGCAGACGCCGGCCCGGATCTACTACCAGTACGAAGGCGTCTCCCCCGCCGGCAGCCACAAGCCGAACACCGCGGTGCCGCAGGCGTTCTACAACAAGGAAGCGGGCGTGAAGAAGCTCGTCACCGAGACCGGCGCCGGCCAGTGGGGCAGCTCGCTCGCCTTCGCCGGATCGCTGTTCGGCATCGACGTCCAGGTGTTCATGGTCCGCGTCTCCTACGACCAGAAACCCTACCGCCGGGCGTTGATGGAGACCTACGGCGCGCGTTGCGTCGCCTCGCCGTCCGCCGAGACGCAGTCGGGTCGGGCGATCCTGGCGCAGCGTGCCAACCACCCCGGCAGCCTCGGCATCGCGATCTCGGAGGCGGTCGAGATCGCCGCGCAGCGCGACGACACCAAGTACGCGCTGGGCAGCGTGCTGAACCACGTGCTGCTGCACCAGACGGTGATCGGCATCGAGGCGATGGCGCAGATGGAGATGGCGAACGACTTCCCCGACGTCATCGTCGGCTGCACCGGCGGCGGCTCGAACTTCGCCGGCATCGCGTTCCCGTTCATCGGCGCGCAACTGCGCGGCGGCCGCAAGGTCGACGTCCTCGCCATCGAGCCGGCGGCCTGCCCCAGCCTCACCCGCGGCCGCTACGCCTACGACTTCGGCGACACCGCGCACCTGACGCCCCTCACCAAGATGCACACGCTGGGCTCGACGTTCACCCCGCCCGGCTTCCACGCCGGTGGCCTGCGCTACCACGGCATGGCGCCGCTGGTGTCGCACCTGCAGGAGCTCGGGCTCATCCGCTCCCGCGCCTATCACCAGACCAAGTGCTTCGAGGCCGGCGTGCAGTTCGCCCGCGCCGAGGGCATCGTCCCGGCGCCGGAGGCCAACCACGCGGTCCGCGGGGCGATCGACGAGGCGATCCGCTGCCGCGAGGAGGGCGTGTCGCGCTCGATCCTGTTCAACCTATGCGGCCACGGCCACTTCGACATGCAGGCGTACATCGACTACTTCGGGGGCAAGCTGCAGGACCTCGACTACGACGAAGCCGAACTCGCGATGGCGCTGGCCGGGCTGCCGTCGGTCGCCGAGCCGGCGTAGCAGCGAAGGGCGCGGCCGCCCGCCAGGGGGCCGACGGCGCGCCGGCGTTGCCATTGCGGTTGCCCGCAGCCCCCCAAAACCTTATGATGCAGTGCAACATCGCGCGTGGCGCCGGTGGCGCCGCGCGTCGTCTCGACCGCAGCGTACAGGGCACCACAGGGAGGGCCCGGCATGTCGGCGCAGCAGAACAGCACCCGGCCGTCGACGCTGATCATCGGCGCGATCGGCGTCGTCTTCGGCGACATCGGCACCAGCCCGCTCTACGCCCTCAAGGAAACGTTCACCGGGCACCACGCGATGGCGGCGGAGCCGGCGCGCATCCTCGGCGTGCTGTCGCTCATCTTCTGGACCATCATGGCGCTGGTCACGCTGAAGTACGTGGCCATCATCATGCGCGCGGACAACCGCGGCGAGGGCGGCAGCCTGGCGCTGCTCGCGCGCGTCACCGAGCTCACCAAGGGCTCGCGCGCGACCTGGTTCGTGACCATGCTGGGGATTTTCGCGGCAGCGCTGTTCTATGGCGACAGCATGATCACGCCCGCGATCTCGGTGCTCTCCGCGGTCGAGGGCCTGGGCATCATCGCGCCGCAGCTCAAGGACTTCGTGCTGCCGGTCACCGCGATCATCCTGACCGGGCTGTTCTGGATCCAGCGCCACGGCACCGGTGCGGTGGGCCGGTTCTTCGGCCCGATCATGTGCGTCTGGTTCGGCGTGATCGCGGTGCTGGGTGCGATCAGCATCTGGGAAGCGCCCGGCGTGCTCGCCGCGCTGAACCCCGCCTATGCGGTCGGCATGCTGGTCGGGGACCCGTGGCACAGCTTCCTCGCGCTGGGCGCGATCGTCCTGGCGGTGACCGGCGGCGAGGCGCTGTACACCGACATGGGCCATTTCGGCAAATTCCCGATTCGCGCCGCGTGGTTCACCCTGGTGCTGCCGGCGCTGGTGCTCAACTACTACGGCCAGGGCGCGCTGCTGCTCAAGAACCCGGCCGCGATCGAGAATCCGTTCTATCTGCTGGCCCCCGGCTGGGCGCTGATCCCGATGGTGCTGCTGGCAACGGCGGCGACGGTGATCGCCTCGCAGGCGGTGATCTCCGGCGCCTTCTCGGTGGCGCAGCAGGCGGTGCAGCTCGGGTACCTGCCGCGGATGCGGATCGTCCATACCTCGCACATGGCGGCCGGGCAGATCTACGTGCCGTTCACCAACTGGACGCTCTACCTCGCCGTGATGGCGCTGGTGTTCGGCTTCCAGTCGTCCAGCAACCTCGCTGCGGCGTACGGGATCGCGGTGACCGGGACGATGATGATCGACACCATCCTGGTGTCCTTCGTCGCGATCCTGGCCTGGCGCTGGAACCCGTGGCTCGCCGTGCCGCTCTTGGGCGGCCTGCTGCTCGCGGACCTGGCCTTCTTCTCGGCCAACGCGATCAAGCTGCTGCAGGGTGGCTGGTTCCCGATCGTCGTCGCGATCGCATCGTTCACGACGCTGACGACCTGGCGGCGCGGCCGCAAGCTCCTGTTCCAGGAGATGGGCAACCTGACGATGCCGCTCGACCAGTTCATCGCCTCGATCGAACAGGCGCCGCCGCAGCACGTCGCCGGCACCGCCGTGTACCTCACCAGCCGGCCCGAGGGCGCCCCGTCGGCGCTGCTGCACAACCTCAAGCACAACGGGATCCTGCACACGCGCAACGTGCTGCTCACCGTGATGACCGAGGAGATCCCGTACGTCGACGACCGTGACCGGATCGGGATCGAGGACCTCGGCCGGAGCTTCCAGCGGGTGTTCGTGCACTACGGGTTCATGGAGCAGCCGGACATCCCCAAGGCGCTGCTGGCCTGCGCCGACAAGGGCCTCGCCTTCGACCTCGACAAGACCTCGTTCTTCCTCAGCCGGGAGATCGTCGTGCCGGCGATGGCGCCGCCGATGGCACTGTGGCGGGAGATGTACTTCATCTGGATGCTGCGCAACGCGCAGAGCGCCACCGACTACTTCCGCATCCCGCCGGAGCGCGTCGTCGAACTGGGGACGCTGGTCGAGATCTGACCCTGGCGGCGAGCCGGCGCGCCGGCCCGGTGAAGCCCGGCGCGCCCCACGCGGGCGTTCACCCCTACTTCAGCCCGAACAGGTTTTCCTCGAGGAACTTCCAGGTGGCGAGGTAGTCCTTCGCGCCGATCATGCCGGCGAAGCCCTGCTCCTCCATCCGGCCCAGGAGGTTCCACAGCTTGGTCGTGATGCGATTGTTGGCGACGAACGTCCCCTTGATGTCCCAGCGCGTCGGCGAGGTGTCCGAGGTGAGGTAATCGTCGTACTTGTACTTGCGCAGGTAGTAGAGGAACTCGGCGTACTCGATGAGGTGCTTGGTCCCGCAGAAGTAATCCCAGTCCCACTTGCCGTCGTTGTCGTTGATGTGGACGTAGTAGGGCTGGCCGCTCTCGGCCAGCAGCACCAGCTCCTCGGCCGGGTTGGTCTGGCCGTACATCGCATGGCCGAAGTCGAGCGTGATGCCGAGCTCGCGAACGCCGATGTCCCTGATCAGCAGCAGCGTCTTGGACGTGTTGTTGAGGTAGCAGGTGCCGCGGGTCTCCGAGGGCTTGAACTCGATGAACAGCGGGATGTTCTTCTTGTACTCGGCGGCCTCGCCGAAGGTCTCGACCAGGCGCTTCCAGATCACCGCGTAGTCGCTCTGGAAGCTGAACTCGTAGCCGTCGCCGAGCGGGCAGCAGGTGACCTTGTCGGCGCCGACCTTCTCGGCGAAGTCCTTCGCTTCCTTGATCAGGCGCACGGCGTTGGCGCGGACCGCCTTGTCGGCGGAGGTGAGTCCGCCGTTGCGGAACTCGGGCTCGGCCTTGACGTTGACGTTGACGGCGGCGAACGCGAGGCCGTACTTGTCGGCGAGGGCCTTGGTCGACACCGGGTCGGCGACCTCGTACGGGTAGATCGTCTCCACGCCGGTGGTGCCGTCGATCTCGGAGACCAGCCGGAACTTCTCCTCGAGGCCGAGCGGCTCGTTGTACTCGTGGAATCGGTCCTTGGTGCGTCCGAGGAACGGGGTGATGATCGCAAACTTCGGCATGCTCTTCTCCAGTTGTCCAATGGCATCGGCGCGATCGCGAGCTCGCCGCTGGCGGCCCGCATGGCGGCCTGCTGCCTTCCTTGGTCGATCGCTCGCTCTAGCGGGGGTGGCGTCGGTTGATCTCGGCAACCTGCTCGGCCGTCAGCGTCCGCACGCGTTCCCCGCGCAGCAGCAGCCACAGCTTGGCGGTCGCCTCCAGTTCCTCGATCGCGTCGGCGGCGGCCGCGAGCGACGTGCCGCTCACCACGGGACCGTGATTGGCGAGCAGCACCGCGTGGTGCCTGCCGGCGACGGCGCCGACCGCGGCCGCGAGCGCGGCGTCGCCGGGCGCGAAGTACGGCAGCAGCGGCAACGTCCCGATCCGCATCGCGTAGTAGGCGGTGAGCGGCGGCAGCACGTCGGCGGGATCGACGTCGGCCAGCACCGACACGGCGACCGAGTGCGTGGCATGGAGGTGGACCACCGCAGTGTCCCGGGGCCGCTCGCGGTACATCGCGAGGTGCAGCAGCGCTTCCTTGGTCGGCGCATCGCCGGCCACGTGCCTGCCCGCGGCATCGAGCACCGCCAGGCGCGCGGGGTCGAGCGCGCCCAGCGACGACCCGGTGGGCGTCATCAGGAAGCCCTCGTCGGTGCGCAGCGAGAGGTTGCCGGTGCTGCCGTGCGTGAGCCCGCGGTCGACCATCGACTTCGCCAGCACGCAAAGCGCCTCGCGCAGTTTGGCGGCGCTCACTGCAGTATCCCCGTCGCCTTGGCGAAGAAGTCGCGCCCGCCGAAGTTGCCCGACTTGAGCGCGAGGCGGTACGGTTCGCCGCCGACCGCGAGCGTCCACGGCACGCCGGGATCGATCTCGGGCCCGATCGCCAGCGCGCGCACCTCGAGCGCGTCGACGACGGCCCCGGACGTCTCGCCGCCGGCCACGACGAACGACCGCACGCCAGCCGCAGCGAGCGCCCGCGCAACACCGCGGAACGCTTCCTCGACAAGGCTCGCGGCGCGCGCGGTGCCGAGCGCGCGCTGGGCGGCCGCGACTTCGGCGGGCGCCGCGGTCGCGTAGACCAGCACCGGCCGTTGCCCCAGCGCCGCCACCGCCTTGGCGGCAATCGCAGCCCCGAGCCGCGGTTCGGCGGCGAGCGCCATCGGGTCGAGCTGGAACGCGGTCGCCGTGGCGCAGGCGGCAGCCACCTGCTCGCGCGTGGCCTCCGAGCAGCTGCCCGACAGCCACGCGACGTGCCCGCCCGGCGCCGGCTTCGACCACGCGCCGGCGCCACCTGCCGCCTTGCCGGCAAGCGCTCGGGCGAGACCCAGGGCCAGTCCGGAACCGCCGGTCGTGAGCGGGAGTTCGATGCAGGCGCTGCCGGCGGCCACCAGATGCTCGTCGCGGGTCGCGTCGACGATCGCGTGGCGGCAGCCCTCGGCCGCGAGACTCGCGAGCCGCGAGCGCACCGCAGCGGCGCCCGCCTCGACGTCCTCGAACGGGACCAGCCCCACCTTGCCCGTGGCCTGCGCCGCCAGCACGCGGACCAGGTTCGCATCGGTCATCGGCGTCAGCGGGTGGTTGCGCATGCCCGAATCGGACAGCAGCACGTCCCCGACGAACAGGTGCCCGAGGTAGACGGTCCGCTTGTTGCGCGGGTACGCGGGCGTCGCCGGCGCGAGCCCGCCGCCCAGCGCCGCCTGCAGCGCCTCGGTCACCGGCCCGATGTTGCCCTGCGGCGTCGAGTCGAACGTCGAGCAGTACTTGAAGTAGATCCGCTCGGCACCGTGCCCGCGCAGCCACTCCAGCGCGGTGAGCGACTGGCGAATCGCGTCCTGCGCCGGTATCGTCCGCGACTTGAGCGCGACGACCACCGCGTCGACCGCCGGCAATGCGAAGCCGGCGGCTGGAATCCCGTTGAGCTGGACGACCGACAGGCCTTCGCGGGCGAGCGTGACGCCGAGGTCCGTTGCGCCGGTGAGGTCGTCGGCGATGCAGCCGATCAGCATGGTGTTCGCCCTGTTTGCGCTAGATGAGGAATTTCCACACCACGCTGGTCATCGACGGCACGTAGGTGATGATGAACAGCACCACGACGGCGGCCAGCAATAGCGGGTACAGCGCCTTGGTGATCTCGCCGATGCCCGCCCCGGCCAGCTTGGCCGCCACGAACAGGGTGCCTCCCACCGGCGGCGTGTACAGCGCGATCGCCAGGTTGGCGGTGATCACCACGCCGAGGTGAACCAGATCGATGCCGAAGGTCTGCGCCAGCGGCAGCAGCAGCGGCGCAGTCAGCAGCATCGCCGGCAGCGGCTCGATGAAGATGCCCAGCACCAGCAGCGCCACGTTGACCATCAGCAGGAACGTCCACTGCTGCGCCGCCACGACCTTGATCCAGGCCGCCATCTGCACCGCCACCTGCTCGGCGGTGATGAGCCACGCGAGCGCGCCGGTCGCCCCGATGACCAGCATCACCGTGGCGCTGGTCTGGAAGGCGTTGACCAGGAGCCGCGGCAGGTCGCGCACCGTGATGTCGCGATAGAGGAACAGCGACACCAGCGTGCCGTAGACCACCGCCACCGCCGCCGATTCGGTCGGCGTGAACACCCCCGACCAGATGCCGCCGACGATGATCAGCGGCATCACCAGCGCCGGCCCCGCGTCCTTGGTCGCCGCCCAGATCTGGGCGCGCGTCGCGCGCACGTCGCCGCTGTCGCAGCCGCTCTTCTTGCCGTACCAGACGCAGACGCCGATCAGCGCGATCGCCATCACCAGGCCGGGCACCAGGCCCGCCATCGACAGCTGCCGCATCGACACGCCGGAGATGAACGCGTAGACGAGGAACGGGATCGACAGCGGCATCAGCAGCGCCAGCGTGCCGGCCACCGACAAGAGCGCGGCGGCAAAGCCGCGCGAATAGCCGCGTTTGAGCATCGACGGGATCACCAGCGACCCGATCGCCGCGGTGTCGGCGATCGCCGAGCCGGAGACACCGCCGAACATCAGGCACGACGCCACCGTCACCACCCCCAGCCCGCCGGGCAGGAAGCCCAGGAGCGCCCGGGCGAAGTTGACGATCCGCTGGCCGATGCCGCCCGAGGACAGGATCTCGCCGGCGAAGATGAACAGCGGCACGGCAATCAGGATGAAGGGCTCGACGCCGCCGATGAACGACAGGAAGATCGTCTCCAGCGGATGGCCGAGGTTGCCGATGACGATGGCCCCCACCGTCGCCACCAGCAGCGAGTACATGAGCGGCACGCCGACGAGGGCGAGCACGAAAAAGCCGAGAAAGAGCAGTCCGGCGAGCATGACGTCACTCCTTCGGCCAGCGTTGCGCCCGGGTCTTTCCCTGCAGGATCAACCAGAGGTCGTAGAGGGTCCATACCAGGATCGCGGCGACACCGACCGGCATGCCGAGGTACTGGAAGGACATCGGGATCTGCAGCACGGTGAGCTCGTTCCCCCAGCCGACGATCACCAGGTTGATGCCGTACCAGAAGAGCAGCACCAGCATCCCGATCGCGACCAGGTCGACTGCGGCATCCGCCCGCTCGCGGGCCTTGCCACCGAGCATGTCGATGAACTCGGTGATGGTCATTTGCGCGCCGCGGCGGGCCGCGCAGGCGCCGGAGAGAAAGGTCACCCAGACCATCAGCAGTTCGGCGAGCTCGGTGACCACCGCCATGTCCCTGCCGAAGATGTGCAGCACCACGTTGGCGAACACCAGGACGATCATCACCGCGCCGATGGCGACCACCGCCCAGTCGACCAGCGCGCCGAACGCCGCCAGCAGCGGCGGTGCGGCCGGTGCCTTGGGCAGCACGGGACGGCGCGGCGCCGGCGATTCGGCGGGGCCGGAACCCGCGGTTGCTTTGCTGTCTGTCATCACCACTCCTGGTCGTTCAGGTCCCGCGCCGCGGCGGGGTCGAGCGCTCGCGCCTTGCATTGCACCCCCCGGACGCGCCCGTAGGCTCGTCCGGGAGTTCCTCCATCGTGCCGCCGACGCAGCCTCACCTCGGCGGCGACCAACCCGGCTACTTGACGGGCACAGCCTTGCGGATGGCCTCGGCGTCGGCGAGGATCGCGTCGACGTCGGCGCCGTACTTCTCCTTGGCCTTGGCGTAGGCGGGCTTCACCGATTCGCGGAACGGGGCAAGCGCCGGCCGCGCGACCTTCGCGCCCTTGGCCGTCATATCGGCGAGCTGCCGCTCGTCGTTGGACCTGATCTCGTTGCGGCTCCAGGCTCCCGCTTCCTGCGCGGCCTTGGCCACCGCCGCGCGG
>DATIUK010000158.1:0-4790 GCA_035466885.1 Casimicrobiaceae bacterium | reverse complement strand
AGATCGGTCAGCAGCCGACGGCCGGCCCGGTCGAGCTCACGTTCCCCGTGGTCACGCAGGCACCGTTCACCAACCCGCGGCAGTACGAGCAGATCATCCTGCGCGCGAGCCAGGACGGCAGCGCGATCGTCCGCCTCGGCGACGTCGCGCGCGCCGAGGTCGGACTGCGCCAGTACATCGTCGACACCAAGATGAACGGCGTGCCGTCGACGGCGATCGCGGTCTACCTGCAGCCGGGCGCCAACGGGCTCAAGGTGTCGGAGGGCGTGCGCAAGGCGCTCGCCGAGATGAAGTCGCGCTTCCCCGAGGGCATCGACTACGTCATCGCGCTCGACACCAACGACTTCGTCAAGCTGTCGATCGAGGAAGTGATCAAGACGCTGTTCGAGGCGATCGCGCTGGTGGTGCTGGTCGTCTACCTGTTCCTGCAGAGCTTCCGCACCACGATCATCTGCATCGTCGCGATCCTCGTCTCGCTGATCACGACCTTCGCCGGCATGCTGGCATTGGGCTTCTCGATCAACCTGATCACGCTGTTCGGGCTGGTGCTCGCGATCGGCATCGTCGTCGACGACGCGATCGTCGTCGTCGAGAACGTCGAGCGCAACATGCACGAGCACCACCTCGCCCCGAAGGAGGCCACGATCCGGTCGATGGACGAGATCGCGAGCTCGCTGGTCGCCGTCGTGCTGGTGATGTCGTCGGTGTTCGTGCCGGCGGCGTTCCTTCCGGGCACCACCGGCCAGATCTACAAGCAGTTCGCCGTCACCATCGTGATCTCGGTGTCGGTCTCCGGGTTCATCGCGCTGACGCTCACCCCGGCGATGGCCGCGCTGATGCTGAGGCACAACCCGCCGCCGCAGCGCGGATTCTTCGCCTGGTTCAACCGCCAGGTCGACGCGGTCACCCGCGGCTTCGGGCACGCCGTCGAGCTCGTGATCAAGCGCGCGGTCGTCGCGATGGTGCTGTTCGCCGTGTTTCTCTGGAGCATCTGGCACCTCTTCTCGGTGCTGCCTTCGAGCTTCGTCCCGAACGAGGACCAGGGTTACGTGATGGCGGCGATCATCATGCCCGAGGCCGCGAGCCTCGACCGGACGCAGGCAGTCGCCGAGAAGGTCGATGCGATCTTCGCCAGGACGCCTGGCGTCGAGACGCGTGCGATGATCACCGGCTACAGCCTGCTCGACAGCGGCTTCAAGACCAACGCCGGCACGTTCTTCGTGACCCTCAAGGACTTCAAGGAGCGCTACGCCACCACCGAGTCGGCGCGCACCCAGAACGCCCGCGCGGTGCTGGTCAACCTGTACCGCGAGGCGCAGGCGATCGAGGAGGCGATCGTCTTCCCGGTCGCGCCGCCGGCGATCCCCGGCATCGGCACGACCGGCGGCTTCGAGTTCTGGATCCAGGACACCGGCGCCGGCGACCCGGCGCGACTCGACGCGGTGACCAAGGACTTCGTCGCGAAGGCGCGCGCGCGCGCCGAGCTTGCGAGCCTGACGTCCACGTTCCGCGCCAACACGCAGCAGCTGCGCGCGATCGTCGACCGCGACAAGGCCACGCTGCTCGGCGTCCAGGTCGAGGACGTCTACAGCGCGATCCAGGCGCAGTTCGGCTCGCTGACCGCGAGCCAGTACAACCAGTTCAGCCGGGTCTGGTGGGTGATCGTCCAGTCCGATGCCCGGTACCGGCAGCAGCCCGAGGACCTCACGCGCCTGTACACGCGGTCCAGGGACGGCAAGATGGTCCCGCTGTCGGCGCTGGTCAGGACCGAGTGGGTCGCCGGGCCGGACCTCCTCCCGCACTTCAACGGCTTTCCCGCGGCGAAGGTCAACGGCAACCCGGCGCCCGGGAACAGCTCGGGCGACGCGATCGCCGCGATGGAGGCGGTCGCGCAGGAAGTGCTGCCGCCGGGCTACACGTTCGCGTGGTCCGGCCTCGCCTACGAGGAGAAGAAGTCCGGCGGCACGTCGATGATCGCATTCGTGTTCGGCCTCATCATCGTCTTCCTGGTGCTGGCCGCGCAGTACGAGTCGTGGACGCTGCCCGGCGCGGTGATGTCGGCGGTGCCGTTCGGGATACTCGGCGCTCTCGTCACCAATTGGGCGCGCGGCCTCGAGAACGACGTCTACTTCCAGATCGGCCTCCTGGTGCTGATCGGCCTGGGCGCCAAGAACGCCGTGCTTCGCGTCTCCGCGGCGGTCCACTTCCGGCAGCAGGGCAAGTCGATCATGGAGGCGACGATCCTCGCCGGCGAGCAGCGGCTGCGTCCGATCATCATGACCTCGCTCGCGTTCGCGGCCGGCTGCCTGCCGCTGGCACTGGCCATGGGCGCCGGCGCCAACGCGCGGCACTCGATCGGCACCGGCATCATCGGCGGCATGTTCGGCGAGACGACGCTGGCGATGCTCTACGTGCCGCTGCTGTTCTACCTCTTCGACCGGTTCGCCGAGGGCAAGGAGAAGCCGGCTGCCGGACCTCCGGCCGCAGCACCCACGCCCGCCGTGGCGGCGGCATCCGCCGGCGACGAAGGCGCTGCGGCAACCCCGCCCGCGCCGCGGGAAGGCCACTGAGATGAGAGCCCCGTTGCCCGCCCGACAGAGCCGCGCCGCGCAAACCGCGATCGGCCGCGCGGCCGTCCTCGCCGCCGCCTTGTCGGCGCTGCTCGCCGGCTGCACGATGGGCCCGGACTACGTGCGCCCGCCGGTGGACGCGCCGGCCGCGTTCCGCTTCGAGCCCGCGACCGTCGCGGACACCGCGAACACCGCGTGGTGGAAGCAGTTCGGCGATCCGGTCCTCGACCAGCTGATCGACACCGCGCTCGCGAACAACCTCAACGTCATGGTCGCCACCGCCAACGTCGAGCAGGCGCTGTCGCTGATCACGCAGACCCGCTCGGCGCTGTTCCCGCAGGTCGGCTACGGCGCCAACGGCGAGCGGCTGCGCAGCCCCGAGACGGGACTTGTCGCGGCGATTCCGAACTACCCCAATCCGCAGTCGACCTACCAGGCGCTGCTGACCGCGAGCTGGGAAATCGACCTCTGGGGCCGCATCCGGCGCCTGTCCGAGTCGGCGCAGGCGAATGCGCTCGCCAGCGTCGATGCGCGGCGCGGCGTGGTCCTGACGCTGGTGAGCTCGGTCGCGACCAGCTACCTGCAGCTGCGCGGCCTCGACGAGCAACTCGCCACCGCCCAGCGCACGCTCGCCACCTACGCCGAGTCGGTGCGCCTCTACCAGCTGCAGTTCAAGTACGGCCAGACCTCGCAGATGACCGTCGCGCAGGTGCAGTCGCAGTACGAGACCGCCGCCGCGCAGATCCCGCTGATCGAATCTCAGATCGCGCAGACGGAGAACGCGCTGTCGGTCCTGCTCGGACGCAACCCGGGCCCGATCCCGCGCGGCAAGTCGATCAACGACCTCGCGCTGCCGCCCGTGCCCGCGGGCCTGCCCTCCGCACTGCTCGAGCGCCGCCCCGACCTCATGCAGGCCGAGCAGGCGCTCGTCGCCGCCAACGCCCAGATCGGCGCGGCCAAGGCACTCTACTTTCCGACGATCTCGCTCACCGGCGCCCTGGGCAGCGCCAGCACGGACCTGTCGAACCTGTTCCAGGGACCGACCCGGACCTGGAATTACGCCGGTCAGCTCGTCGGGCCGATCTTCACCTTCGGCGCGGTCAGCGGCCAAGTCGCCCAGGCCGAGGCCGCGCGCGACGCGGCGCTGCAGAGCTACCGGCTGTCGATCCAGAATGCCTTCGCCGACGTCGACAACGCGCTCGTCGCCAGCCAGAAGCTCGCCCAGCAGCTCGCCGCGCAGCAGCGCCTGGTCGAAGCGCTGCGCGACTACGCCCGCCTCGCCCGGCTGCAGTACGACGGCGGCTACGCACCGTATTCGACGGTGCTGCAGGCCGAGCAGACGCTGTTCCCGGCCGAGCTGCAGCTCGCCGCCGTCCGCACCCAGCTCGTCGCGTCGGCCGGCAACGTGTACAAGGCGATGGGCGGCGGCTGGGTCGACGTCGCCGACCGGGTCACCGGCTCGGCCATCCCGCCCGCGCGAGTCGCCGACCCGCCGGTGCCGCTGTTCTAGGACCGCTCAGCGGCCGCTCGGCACCGCGACCACGAGGTCGCGTGCGAGTTCGGCGAGGATCTCGCCCAGCGCGACGGACAGTGCGCGGGCGTGGCCTTCCGGCGCGGTCCCCTCGACGGCGATCCGGCGCTGGTACTCGCGCGACCAGAACGGCGCCTGGCTGACCCCGTCGTTGCGGGTGAGAAAGAAGTTGATCGCCAGTTCGGCCGCCGGCCTGGCCGGCTCGCGGATGTCGCCGTAGAGCGCGGAGACGAACCCGTCCAGCACGTAGTCGCCGTCCGGCAGCGCGCCCGGCGGGATCACCTTGGCGAAGATGCCGGCGCGGTCCAGTGCCCGCGCGGTGGCCTCGCCGATCATCGCCGCGGGCGCAACCAGGAACTCGCTGTAGAAATCCGCTTCGAAGCCGAGCGGCGAAGTGCGATAGACGAAGGCCTTGGCCCGGAACGGCGCCGCCACGTTGATGGCCCCGACGCGCAAGGTCCCCGGATGCGCGCGGCTCATGCCCGCCGGCGCGGGCGGATCGACGAGGAACGAGTGCTTGACCGGCGCGGGCCGCGACATCGAGCAGCCGGCCGCCGCGAACAGCAGCGCCGTGGCGACCATCACCGCGGCGAGGCGGACCAGCGAACGGGAGTCGACGGCGATCATCATCGGCGGCCTTCCAGGGGGCGCGGTGGCGGTTCACCGAACAACACGTTGGACGGATAGCG
>DATIUK010000157.1:0-21038 GCA_035466885.1 Casimicrobiaceae bacterium | reverse complement strand
AGGCGGGCGTGGTCGTAAGGGCGCGGCGGCTCCAGGGCGGGCGGGCGGACACGGTCGTCAAGCTGCGTCCGGTGGACCCGGCCACGATCGAGGCCGAGCTCCGGCGCTCGGCGAGCTTCAAGGTCGAGGTGGACGTGATGCCGGGCGGATTCGTCTGCTCGGCGTCGTACAAGGGCGTGTGCAGCGGGCAGGACGTCCTCGACGCGACCGCGGGCACGGCTTCGCTGAGCTCGCTGTTCTCGAAGGAGCAGCGCGCGTTCTACGCCGCGCACGCGCCGGCCGGCATCGCGCTCAACTCGCTGCAGACACTCGGCCCCGTCTTCCTGCTCCGATCCAAGCACCAGCCGAAGGACTTCGGCCAGCGCATCGTCGTCGAGATGTGGCTCTATCCCGACGGCTCGCGCATTCTCGAGATCTCGACCAAGTGCCTGCCCGAAGAGGGCTTCCAGGCCGGCGCCGAGTTCAAGGCCTATCTCGCGGGTTGCGGCATCGTTCTCACCGGAGAGCAGCAGGCCAAAACCAGGACGGCACTGGAGTTCTTCAGCAAGCGGCTGGAGGCGGCAGAACCGACCGGCTGACCGGTGGCACCGGTGGGGAAGATGGCGATTCCGCGACGACGTTGCCGAACACCGCCACTTGGGCGCGTCGTCCGCGTGCTCGTCGCGGCCGGCCTCGTCGCCTGCGCCCTCGCCGCGTGCGGCCCCGAGCCGCAGTCCTCCGCGCCGCCGCCGACTGGCGATGGCTGGCGCGAGTTCGAGGGAACCTGGACCGCGGCCGGCAGCCGCCGCACGCTGCGCCTCGGCGCCGACCGGCGGGCCTCGGTCGCTGACCTCACCGGATCGCTGCTGCTGGCCGGCGCCGGGCGCCCCGGCGTCGGTTTCCGCGCCGAGGCGATCGTGCTCAACGACAGCGTCACCGGCATGGTCGGCCGTGCCGCATGGACCGACGAGCGCGGCGACCAGGCCTACAGCGAGCTGCGCGGCGAGGGCACGGCAACGGGCAACCGCATCGTCGGCACCTTCGTGGGCGGCACCGGACGCTACGCGGGCGCCACGGGCAGCTACGAGTTCTCGTGGCGCTTCGTGCTCGAGACCGAGGATGGGAACGTGCAGGGCCAATCGGTCGGGCTCAAGGGTCGCTTCCGCGTCGGCTCGCCACCGGCGGACGCCAAGGGGCAACGCCCATGATCGGCCCCGGATTGCTGCTGCGACGCGCGTTGCCGTTCGCGCTGGCGATCGGCATCTGGCTCGTCCCGGTGCCCGCCGGCCTCACCGCGGCTGCGTGGCACCTCTTCGCCGTGTTCGTCGCCGCGATCGCGGCAGTGCTGGTCGGCGCGTATCCGCTGCTCACTTCGACGATGCTGGCGGTCGCGGCCGTCGTCCTCACCGGCACGATCTCGCCGGCGAAGGCCTTCGGCGGCTTCGCCAACGCGAGCGTGCTCCTGGTCGTGATCGCGTTCCTGGTCGCGCAGGCGGTCGTCAAGTCCGGGCTCGGCCGGCGGATCAGCCTGTTCATGGTGAGCCGCTTCGGCCGCTCGTCGATCGGCCTCGCGTACAGCATCGTGCTCACCGACGCCGCGATCGCACCGGCATTCCCCAGCAACACCGCGCGCGGCGGTGTCCTCTTCCCGATCGTTCTGTCGGTGAGCCAGGGATCCGGGTCGCTGCCCGCCGATCCCGAGGGCCGGCGCCTCGGCGCCTACCTGATGTTCTGCTCGATGGCGAGCATCGCCGTGTCGTCCGCGCTCTGGATGACGGCCACCTCGGCCAACCCGATCGCGCTGCAGGTCGTCCGCGAGTACGGACTCGAGGTGGGCTTCGGCAAGTGGCTCGTCGTCTCCTGCGTTCCCGCGCTGACGGCAATCGTCGCACTGCCGTGGCTCGTCGCGCGCCTGTTTCCGCCCGGCGTCGGCGACACGCCGCGGGCCCCGGTCGCGGCCCGCGCGGCCCTCGCCGAACTGGGCCCGCTGTCGAGGAACGAGCGGATCACGGCGGTCGCGTTCGTGCTGATGGTCTCGGGCTGGATCTTCGCCGACAAGCTGCACCTCGACGTGACGAGCATCGCGTTCGGCGGCCTCGGCCTGCTGCTGATGACCCAGGTGCTCACGCTGGACGACATCGCGGACCAGGGCGACACGCTGGCGACGTTCCTCTGGCTCGCCGTGCTGTTCGCGCTCTCGGGCCAGTTGAACGAGCTGGGGTTCATGGGCTACGTGGGACAGCGACTGGCCTCGCACCTCTCCGGATTGCCGTGGTCGGTGACGTACGTGCTGCTGGTGCTGCTCTACGTCGCGATCCACTACATGTTCGTCAGCCAGTCCTCGCAGGTGCTGGCGCTGCTCGGCGTGTTCCTCGACGTGGGCACCCGCGGCGGGGTGCCGCTGCCGCTGATGGCGTTCGCGCTGATGTTCGCGAGCAGCTACTTCTCGGTCATCACGCCGCAGGGCGGCAGCCAGAACGTCATCTTCGTGAGCAGCGGCTACCTCACCCAGGCCGAACTCTATCGGCTGGGCTTCCTGACGACGCTGTTCTTCCTTGCCGTGTTCCTGGTCGTCGGCACCGGCTGGATCCTGCTGGTCGCGACCTGAGCTGCGCCAACCGGGGTCGAGGCCGGAAGTCACCTCGCGTCCAAGCACAAGGGCCGCCCGCGGGCGGCCCATGCTTGGAGGCAATCCGGTCGTTCGAGACCGGTGTAAGGCGTTACGCCTTCTTGATCTTCTCGAGCATCTTGAACACGCCCTTCGGCGCGCCAACGAACAGGCGCTTGAAGGACTTGCCGAGACAACGGCGCTCGAGGGTGTTGCGGCGGGTGCGGGAACGTTCTGCCATGGGGGGTCTCCTTCGCGGTGATCGTGGACGGTGGTGAGGGTCACCGTGCGCGGCGGCGCGAGACCCAAGCGAACTGGGAATTATACCAAAAAGAGCAGTATTTTGAAAGGGTTGCCGCTCACCCGAACCTGGCGCCGCGGACCCCGGTCGGTTTCAGTCCGATGGATCGTTCCCGCCCAGCACCTGCGCGCGAAACCGCAGGAACGCAGGATCGAGGTCGGTGTAGGTCTCGGCCAGCGCACGCGCCATCCGCGCGCGTTCTGCTGCGACGAACGCAGCGATGCCGGTGCGTTGATAGGGTTCGAGATTGCGATCGGCGGCGAGCAGGATCTCCGCCGCCAGCGCGGCATCGAGCTGGTCGGTCGTCCCGAGCCAGAGGCGTGCGTCCGCCGGCAACTGCGTGGCGAGTTCCGCCAGCGCGCGCTCGGAGGTTGGCGAGCCGATCACCACCGCCTCCGGCCAGCGCGACGGAACGTCGACGCCGGGGGTCCAGGCCGCAGCCAGGTAGTGCGCCGGCGTGTGCACGGCGCGCCCCCCGATGTCGCGGATCGCCTCGGCGACGACCCGCACGCAGATGATCCGCCAGGCCTCGGGCGCATGGTCGGCGACAAGCCGCCGGGCCCAGAGCGTACGGCTCATCGGCAAGCCCCGGCTACAGGCCCGCCGCGGTGCGCAGCGCCGCCGCCCGGTCGGTCGCCTCCCACGTGAACTCCGGCTCGTCGCGGCCGAAGTGGCCGTAGGCGGCGGTCTTGAGGTAGATCGGGCGCAGGAGGTCGAGCATCTGGACGATGCCCTTGGGACGCAGGTCGAAATGCGCGTTCACCAGCGCGGCAATCCGCTCGTCGCTGATGCAGCCCGTACCCTCGGTGTAGACGGTGACGTTGATCGGGTGCGCAACGCCGATCGCGTAGGACAGTTGCACCTGGCACTGCCGGGCGATGCCCGCGGCGACCACGTTCTTGGCGACATAGCGGGCCGCGTAGGCGGCGGAGCGATCGACCTTCGACGGATCCTTGCCGGAGAACGCGCCGCCGCCGTGCGGCGCGGCACCGCCGTAGGTGTCGACGATGATCTTGCGGCCGGTGAGTCCGGCGTCGCCGTGCGGGCCGCCGATCTCGAAGCGGCCGGTCGGGTTGACGAGGTACTTCGTGCCCTTGAGCATCTCCGCCGGCAACACCGGCTTGATGATCTCGTCGATCACCGCCTCGGCGAGCGCGGCCTGGCGCTCGTTCATGCTGGGGTGGTGTTGCGTCGACAGCACGACGGTGTCGATCGCGACCGGCTTGCCGCCCTCGTAGCGCACGGTCACCTGCGACTTGGCGTCGGGGCGCAGCCACGGCAGGCGGCCGTCCTTGCGCACCTCGCTCTGCCGCTGCACCAGGCGGTGCGCGTAGTAGATCGGGAACGGCATCAGCGACGGCGTCTCGTCGCAGGCGTAGCCGAACATCATCCCCTGGTCGCCGGCGCCCTGGTTGAGGTATTCGTCGGAGGCGTGGTCGACGCCGCGCGCGATGTCCGGCGACTGGCGCCCGTAGCAGACCATCACCGCACAGCCGTCGGCGTCGAAGCGCAGCTCCGGGTCGTTGTAGCCGATCCGGCGCACGGTCTCGCGCGCGATCTGCGCAAAGTCGTGCTTGTGGCCGGTCGTGATCTCGCCGCTCATGACGACGAGCCCCGTCGACACCAGCGTCTCGGCGGCGACCCGGGCCGTCGGCTCAGCGGTTAGAATCGCATCCAGCACCGCGTCGGAGATCTGGTCGGCCACCTTGTCCGGATGACCTTCCGAAACCGACTCCGACGTGAAGAGAAAATCGCTCATTGCCCAGGGCTCCCCATGGCCGCGCCGCACCGGCGCGGCCGACAAAAATGACTATTTTAGCAGGTCGTGGCGTGACCTCCCGGCAGCTGCCCCACCGCGCGCTCGGGTGGTGGCGATGACGATCCACGCGGCAACGGCCGAGGCCGTCGAACGCGCCGCGGCCGCGCTCATGCACGGCGCGCTGGTCGGCTTCCCCACTGAGACCGTCTACGGCCTCGGGGCGGACGCGGGGAACCCCGCCGCCGTCGAACGCATCTTCGCCGCCAAGGGTCGCCCCGCCGACCACCCGGTGATCGTGCACATCGCCGGTGCCGACGCGCTCCCGCGCTGGGCGCGCACGATACCCGAGGGTGCCCGCCGGCTCGCCGCCGCATTCTGGCCGGGACCGCTGACGCTGATCCTGCCGCGAGCGGGCGGTGTCGCCGACGTCGTCACGGGCGGCCAGGACACCGTCGGCCTGCGCGTGCCGTCGCATCCGGTCGCGCGCGCGCTGCTCGACGCCTTCGCCCGGCAAGGCGGGCACGGCATCGCCGCGCCGTCGGCGAACCGCTTCGGCCGCATCTCCCCCACGACCGCGCGCCACGTCGAGGACGACCTCGGCGCGGCGACGGCGATGATCCTCGACGGCGGCGCCTGCGCGATCGGCATCGAGTCGACGATCGTCGCGTTCGACGGCAACGAACCGGTGCTGCTGCGCCCCGGCGGACTCCCCCTCGGCGAGCTCGCCCGCGTGCTCGGCCAAGCGCCGCTCGCCGCAGGGGCCGGCGCACCCCGGGCATCCGGCACGCTGGCTGCGCACTACGCGCCGCGCACGCGCATGCAGCTCATCACCGCGACGGCGCTGCGGGGCGAGGCCCGGCAGCGCCAGGAGCGCGACGAGAACCCTGCCGTGCTGGCGCACAGCGTCCCGCGGCCCGAGGATTTCAGCGGCACGTGGATCGCCGCACCCGGCGACTGCGCCGGCTACGCGCACGACCTCTACGCCAACCTGCGCCGGCTCGACGCCGTCGAGGCCGACGAGATCCTGGTCGAGCAGCCGCCGCGCGACGATGCGTGGCTCGCCGTGCGCGATCGCCTCGCACGCGCCGCCGCCGGCAGCGACGACGACCGCGACTAGCGTCTCTGCGAAAGCCGTCCGATGAGCGCTCCCCTGATCGTCCTCGCCCCCGATTCGTTCAAGGGCTCGCTCGACGCGCCGGCGGTGTGCGCCGCGCTGGAGGCGGGACTGCGCCGGGTGTGGCCCGACGCGCACCTGCGCCGCTGCCCGATGGCCGATGGCGGCGAGGGGACGCTCGACGCCGTCCTCGCCGCGTCGGGCAGCGACGGCGCGCGCGCTTCGCTGACGGTGCGCGGCGCCGGTGGCGTCCCGGTGGAAGCCGGCTACGGCGTCCTCGGCGGAAAAGTCGCGGTGCTCGAGGTCGCGCAGGTCGTGGCGATCACCGATCCGGCAGCGATGCGGGTGGCCGTCGGCGAGCGCGACACGCGCGGCGTCGGCGAGCTCATCCGGGCGCTCTTCGACCGGGGGTTGCGGCGGTTCATGATCGGGCTGGGGGGCAGCAGCACCAACGATGGCGGCGCCGGCATGCTCACGGCGCTCGGAATGCGCCTCCTCGACGCCGCGGGGCAGCCCGTCCCGCCGACACCCGCGGGCCTCGCGCGCATCGCCGCCGTCGACGCCGGCGGCCTCGACCCGCGGCTTGCCGCGAGCTCGATCACGATCATGTCGGACGTCAACAACCCGCTCTGCGGCGAGCGCGGCGCGACGGCGATCTTCGGCCCGCAGAAGGGCGTCGCCGCGGACGCAGTCGCCGGGTTCGACACGGGAATCGCGAACTTCGCCGCGCTGGCGGAAGCGGCCACCGGTGTCCGCGCGGCTTCGCGGCCGGGCGCGGGTGCCGCCGGCGGCCTGGGCTTCGCACTGCAGCTCGTCGGCGGGGAGTTCCGCTCCGGCGCCGCCGTGGTCGCGGATCTCATCGGCCTCGACCGCGCGCTCGCCGGAGCCGACTGGGCGCTCACCGGCGAAGGGCGCAGCGACGCGCAGACGCTGTTGGCCAAGGCGCCGTTCGTCGTCGCGCAGCGCGCCCGCGCGGCGGGCGTTCCGACGACGCTGGTCTCCGGCGCCGTCGACCCGGCGTCGCTCGCCGCGCTGGGCGATCACTTCGCCGGCGCGTTCGGCATCGCCCCGGGGCCGATGACCCTCGCCGACTGCATCGCGGACGCGGGCTCGCTGCTCGCCGACCGCGCCGCCGAACTCGCGCGCGTGTTCGCGGCTGCGCGGCAGACCTCGCCCCGCGAATCCGGTTCCTCTTGACGGCGCCGCGCAGCGCGAGGTCCCCTTGCGTCGCGGCGGTCCCTGCGTTCAGGCGGAAGCCCTGGCCTTCCACAGCATGTACGCGGCCAGCACGTAGAGCAGCAGCGCGAAAGCGCGCTTCAGCTTCTTCACCGGCCACCGGTGCGCGGTGCGCGCGCCGATCGGCGCAGTCAACATGCTCGCCACGACAATCGAGACCAGGGCCGGCAGGTAGATGTAGCCGGCGCTGTAGCGCGGCATGTCCTGTGCACCCCAGCCGGCGATCACGAACCCGACGGTGCCGGCAACGGCGATCGGCAGCCCGAGTGCAGCCGAGGTCGCGACCGCGTTGTGGATCTTGACGTTGCACCAGGCCATGAACGGCACCGACATGAAGCCGCCGCCGGCGCCGACCATGCTGGAAACGAGGCCGATGGCGCTGCCGACGCCGAACATCCCCGCCTTGCCCGGCAGCTCCCGCGACGGCTTGGGCTTCCGGTCGAGCAGCATCTGCGTCGCCGAGAATGCGACGAACACCCCGAAGAACAGTGCCAGCGCCGACGTCGACATGCCGCGGACGACCTGCGGGCCGATGAGCGACCCGGCGATGATCCCGGGTGCGAGGCCCGCCACGACCGGCCAGAGCACGGCGCCGTGCCGGTGGTGCTCGCGCGCCGACGACAGCGCCGTGAAGATGATCGTCGCCGTCGACGTCGCCACCGCCATGTGCACGACGTGCTCGGCGGGAAACGCGATGCGGGTGAAGATGATCGTGAGTATCGGCACCATCGTCATGCCGCCGCCGATGCCGAGGAGGCCCGCGAGAAAGCCGACGACGCAGCCCAGCGCGACGAAGCCGACGATCAGCAGGGGATCGATGCCGGTCACGATTTGGCTTCCGCGAGCCGGCAGATCCGCGTCCACTCGGCCGGCGTGACCGGCGTGATCGACAGCCGGTTGCCGCGCTGCAGGATGGTGAGCGTCCCCAGCGCCGGATCGGCGCGCAGCTCGGCCAGCGCGACGAGGCGAGTCTTCTCGACCAGGCGGACCTCGACGTTGAACCAGCGCGGCGCGGCGCGCGTGGCCTTGGGGTCGTGGTACTTGCTGGCAGCGTCGAACTGCGTCGCGTCGGGAAACGCGGTCTTCGAGACTTCGACGATGCCGGCGATGCCAGGTTCCGGACAGCTCGAGTGATAGAAGAACGCGCGGTCGCCGACCTTCATGTCGTCGCGCATGAAGTTGCGCGCCTGGTAGTTGCGCACGCCGTACCAGGCGACCTTGCGGCCGCGCGCTGCGGCGAGGTCGTCGATCGAGACCTCGTCAGGCTCGGATTTCATCAGCCAGTGGCGCATCGGGACGGCGGTGAAGGTCGTTGAAAAGACGGCGGCGCCATCGTCGGCGCCGCGCTTGCTGCCGCCGGGCACGCGGTTGCCGTGCCGGTGTCCCGAGGCTTCGTGAGGGGCCGCGAGACCATCCTGCTTCCGCGCCCGCCACGCCCCCGGTGAAAAGGGTGTCCCCCGCCTGTGCCGTGCCGCCCATCATCCTGAACCTGGGGTTCAAGAGGGTCGCCTGCCGGGACCATCAGGCGCTTCCGCGTGGGAGCGCACACCGGCCCGCAAATGGCTTGGCAACCTCGCTAGCTTAGCATTGGTCCAAAGAGTATTTGAGCGGCTCGAACACCGCAGGGAACGTCGAAAAGTTGCAGGCTCGTCAGCGCCGGGATGGCGCGCTGCAGTCAGAACAGCTTGTCCTGTCCGCCGAGAACTTCCTCGATGCTGGCCCGCATGGCTGAGATTCTACGCCGCGCACCCGCGTCGTCAATCGCGAACGACGACGTTGCTTCGACATCGGCATCCGCGGGCGCTGGAGCGCCGCCGGACTTGCGTGCCCGCAGGAGGTCGTGCGCGAGATTGAGCGCCGCCATCACCGCGATGCGTTCGCTGCCGCCGACCTTGCCGGACTCGCGGATCTCGCGCATCCTGCGGTCGAGCAAGGCGATGGCTTCGTCGAGCTCCGCTCGCTCGGACTCGGCGCAGGCGATGCGGTAGTCGCGGCCGAGCAGCGACACGTCGAGCGTGACCTGGGGCGCCACGGCGCGCGCCTTGGCCGTCGCGGGCTCGCCCTTCGGACGCAGCGGCGGGCTCATGTCGCGACCTCAGGGTTACACGCGGGGCCCCTCGCCGGGTGGCTCATGTCGCGACCTCCATGCCCTGCGGATGCAGGCACACCGCCGCGCGTCGGTCGCCGACGCCATTCGCCTTGCCGTCGATCCCCGCGCTCGCGCGCGGGGCCCCTCGCCGGGTGGCTCATGTCGTCACCTCCGGCAGCCGGGCGAGCAGCGCATCAAGGCGCCGCGCGGCCTCGCCGACGCGATCCGACAGCGCGCGGTTCCTCGCCTGCGCGTCGGCAAGCTCGGCGCGCAGCGATTGATTGGCGGCCCGCAGCGCCCGCGTGTGCGCGATCAGCGACGCCTGCTGCTGCTCGAGCACGGCCAACTCCTGCTCGAAGCCGGCCGTCGCCGCCGTGTCGGTTTGATGCGCGGGGTTCATCGGGATCACTCTAGCCGCAGGTCGCGATGGCCGTCAACCGGACGACGTATCGCCGGTCGCCAGCACTTCGTAGCGTACATCGACGATCTCGATCTCCTCGCTGCCGCCCGGCGTGTGCAGCAGCACCGTGTCGCCGACCCGCGCCTTCAGCAGCGCGCGCGCCATCGGCGAGACCCAGCTGATGTAGCCGCGGGCGGGGTCGATCTCGTCGACACCGACGATCGCGACTGCACGCTCGTCACCGCGCGCGTTGGCGTAGGTCACCGTCGCGCCGAAGAAGACCTGGTCGCCCTCGGGGTCGTCGCGCCGCGCCGCGGGATCGACGACCTCGGCGACGTCCAGGCGCTTGATGAGAAAACGGATCCGGCGATCGATCTCGCGCAGCCGCTTCTTGCCGTAGATGTAGTCGCCGTTCTCCGAACGGTCGCCGTTCGACGCCGCCCACGCAACCGTTGCCACCAGTTCCGGCCGCTCCCGCTTCACCAGCCGCTCGAGCTCGGCCGACAGCCGGCCGAAGCCGCCAGGCGTCATGTAGTTGCGCGTCCCGGCCGGCAACGGCGCCGCGGCCACAAGCTCGTCGTCGTCGTCGCCGTCGTTCTCGCGCGTAAATGCCTTGTTCATGCGGAAGTCCGGTTCGGTGCACAGCGTGCGGGCCATTATAGGCTGGGGGCCGGCAGGCCGCCGGTCGCGTGCACCGTGCGCTGCGGCAGAAACCTATAATGCCCGCTCGCGCTCCGGCCAGCCGGGCGCGGCACCCTGCGATTGCCGTCGATGCCGCCACCCTCCACCGCCACCGCCGCCGGCCGCCGCCGGGCCGCCTCGGTGATCGGCCTGCTCGTCGGCGGCTGCCTCGCCGCCATCGTGCTCGCGCTCCTCGTCGGCAGCGTGCCGATCGACGCCGGGCGCCTGCTCGCGGCGGTGCTCGGCGAACGGACCGACGCCACGGCAACGATCGTGCTGGACCTGCGCCTGCCGCGGGCGCTCGCGGCCTTTGCCGCCGGCGGCCTGCTCGCCCTCGCCGGCACGCTGATGCAGGTGCTGATGCGCAACCCCCTGGCCGACCCCTACGTGCTGGGAATCTCCGGCGGCGCCGCCGTTGCCGCCCTCACCGCCATCCTCGTCGGACTCTCGGCGTGGTCGGGAATGGCGGCGCTCGTCGGCGCGCTCGTCTCGACGCTGCTCGTGTTCGGGCTCGCGCGCGACCGCGATGCCGGCGTTCCCTGGGTTGCGACCCGGCTGCTGCTCACCGGCGTGGTCGTCGCCGCCGGCTGGGGCGCGCTCATCGCCTTGCTGCTCACCCTGGCACCCGACGCCGCGGTGCGGGGCATGCTGTTCTGGCTGCTGGGCGACCTCTCCGCGGCGAGCGGCGGTGCACCGGCGATCGCGGCGCTGGGCGTGGCGCTCGCCGCCGCGCTGCTCGTCGCGCGCGATCTCAACGCCATCACCCGCGGCGAAGACACGGCGATGGCACTCGGCGTCGCGGTGCCGCAGGTTGCGCTGGTCGCGCACGTTCTCGCGGCCACGGCAACCGCCGTCGCAGTCGCGCTCGCAGGCAGCATCGGTTTCGTCGGGCTGCTCGCGCCGCACGCGATGCGCCTGGTCGTCGGCAACGACCAGCGCGTGCTGCTGCCCGCGGCCACGCTCGCCGGAGGCATGCTGCTGGTCGTCGCCGACACGCTGGCGCGCACGCTGGTCGCCCCGCTGCAGCTGCCGGTCGGCGTGCTCACCGCGCTCGTCGGCGTGCCGGCTTTCCTGTTCCTGCTGGCGCGCGGCGGTGCGCGATGAGCACGCCCGCCGCGCTTCTCTCCTGCCGCGAGCTCGCCCTCGCGATCGACGGGCGCACGCTGTGCCGCGGTCTCGGCTTTGCCGTCGGTGCCGGCGAGTGCTGGGCGATCGTCGGGCCCAACGGCGCCGGCAAGACGACGCTGCTGCGCACGCTCGCCGGGCTGCGCCGTCCCGACTCGGGCGCGGTCCTCTACGCCGGCCGGGACGTCGCGACGCTCGGCCGGCGCGAGCAGGCGGCGCAGCGGGCGTACCTGCCCGAGAATTCCCGCGACTACTTTCCCGCGACGGCGCTCGACGTCGCGCTCTCCGGACGGCATCCGCACCTCGCGCGCTGGCAGTGGGAGGGCGAGGCCGACGTCGCGCGGGCGCGCGCGGCACTGGCCGAGTTCGGGCTTGCCGCCTGCGCCGACCGCGACGTGGCCACGCTGTCCGGCGGCGAGCGCCGGCGGGTCGCGCTGGCGGCGATGCTGGTGCAGCAGGCGCCGCTGCTGCTGCTCGACGAGCCGTCGTCGCACCTCGACCTCGGGCAGCAGATCACCGCGTTCGACGTCCTGGTGCGCCACGCGCGCGCGAACGGGGCAGCGCTGGTGATCGTGGTCCACGACCTGCATCTCGCCCTGCGCTACGCAGATCACGCGGTCGCCATCGGCGGCGGCTTCGCCACCTGCGGACCGTCGTCGGCGACGCTGACCGCCGACGCCCTCGGGATGCTCTTCGGCCGGCGCCTGCTCGAGGTCGGCACCGGCGCCTCGCGCACGCTGGTCCCGGCGTGAAGGGGCGCGGCCGGACGTCGTCCGGTACAACTCCGCTCGACCCCGGTGCGTCCCGCCGGCGGCCGGGTCAGCGCCGCGCGTGCACTCCCGCGGCTGCAGCCGCGCGGGTGCGGACGCCATCGATCGTCGTGCACAGCTCGGATACGCCGGCGACGAAGCGCGGCCCGGCACGATGCAGCAGATCGGCGTCGACCGCGTGCAGCTCGCCGGCGGCGACGGCCGGCAGCACGGGCCAGCGGCGCCAGTCGTCGAGCCACGCCGGCCGCGCGCCGCGATCGGTGCCGGCGATGATCGCCTGCGGCCGCGCCGCGAGCACCGCCTCGACGCTGACCGCCGGCGCGGGCAGCGTCTCGGCGGCGAAGGCATTGACGCCGCCGCACAGCGCGAGCGCCTGCGAGATGAGATGGGTGCCGCCGATGGTGTACAGCGGCGCGTTCCAGACCTGGTAGAAGACGACGACCCGCGCCGCGTCGCGGTAACGCGCCGAGAGCGCCGCGATCTCGCCCGCCCGGGCTGCCGCCAGCGCCTCGGCCCGGGCCGCCTCGCCCAGGAGCCGGCCGAGCCGCAGGACCTGCGACGGCAGCGCATCGATGGTCCTGGCGTCGAGCACGAACACCGCGACGCCGCGCGCGCGCAGCAATTCGACCTCGCGCGGGGCCGTGTACGGCCAGGTGACGACGAGGTCCGGAGCGAGCGCCATCACGCGCTCGAGGTCGACCGCGCGGGCATCGCCGACGCGCGGCACCGCCTTCGCCGCCGCCGGCCAGTCGGAGGCGGCGCTCGCGCCGACGACGCGGCTCCCGGCGCCGAGCTCGAACAGGAGCTCGGTGGCGTGCGGTGCGAGGCTCACGATCCGCTGGGCGGGCACGCGCAGCGCGACCGTGCGGCCGGCGTCGTCGACGACGCTGATCCCGGCCTGCGCGAGCATCGCGGCCAGTACCAGCGCGATGCCGGCGAACCCGCGGGCGAGCGCGCGCATCACAGGCGCCACCGCAGTCCGGCGGTGACCATCGCACCGCCGGTCGAGTAGTCGGCGGCGAGCTGGTAGTCGACATTGAACACGTTGTCGGCGCGCACGAAGACGGTGACCGCGGCCAGCGGCGTCCACTCGAGCGTCAGGTTGACGAGCGTGTAGCCGGGCAGCCGGGCCGTGTTGGCCGCGTCGTCGTAGCGGTAGGACGATGCCGCGAGCTCGGCGCCGACGCGGACCGGGCCGAAGGCCTGCGCCACCGACAGTGCCCCGTGCTCGCGCGCGCGGCGGGGCAGCAGCTTGCCGGTCGCGTCGTCGCGCGGGTTGCCGAGGTCGAGCGAGCCCGCGAGCGACAGCGTCCCGATGCTGGCGTCGAGCGCCAGCGTCAGGCCGGTCAGCGTCGCCTGGTCGACGTTGTTGGGCTTGCAGTTGAAGCTCGCGTCGCAGCGGAACACGATCAGCTGGTCGACGGCATTGCGATAGGCGACCGCGCGCGCGCCCACCGTGCCGCCCTCGACGGTGCCGGTCCAGTGCGCGCCGGCCTCGAGGTTGACCGCGGTCTCGGGTACCAGGTCCGGCGTGCTGAAGCCGGGGTAGTAGAGGTCGTTGAACGAGGGCGGCTTGAAGCCGGTCGACGCCCCGGCGGTCAGGCGCAGCGACGGCAGCACCCGGTAGCCGTAGGCCAGCGCCCCGGTCGCCTTGCCGCCGTACTGCGATGAATCGTCCCAGCGCAGGTTGGCCTGGAGCGCCTGCACGGCGTCGCGCCACTGATAGATCGCGAACACCGAGTTCGTGTCGCGCGAGGTCACCGCGAACGCGACGTCGGTGCTGACCGTTTCCTTGCGGAATTCGTAGCCTGCGGTGAGGAGACCCTGCGGCAGCGTGAAGTCGTTCTGCCACGCGAGCTGCGTCTGCCGGGTGCCGAACGGGAAGTCCCCGTACTCGGTCTTGGATACGCTGTCGTCGCTGCTCTGGCCGGCAGTCAGCCGCGACGTCCAGAACGGCGCCAGCCGGTTGCGGCTCGCGATCTGCCATGTCTCGAGGGTGGTGACGGTGCGGTCGTCGAATCCGGCGCTGCCGTCGTACTGCGCGTCCTGCCGGTTGTAGAGATACTTGGCCGCCAGCTCGTGCCCGTCGGCGAGCGGCAGCGCGAGATCGACGGTCGCGTTGCCGCTGCGGTACCCGTCGGCGTCCGGGTTGTAGTTGAAGGCAGCGGGATTGGAAGCCGCGTTGAAGCCGTCGCTCGCGAGCGCTGCCGCCTGCAGCGACAGCCGCAGCGGGCCGGCGCTGCCGCCGATGAGCGCGTTGAGCGCGCGGGTCGCGTAGCTGCCGACGCTGGCACTCACCGTCGCCTGCGGCGTCGCCGACGCGCCGTAGGTGAAGATCTGGATCACGCCGCCGATCGCGTCGGCGCCGTAGAGGCTCGATGCCGGCCCGCGCAGGATCTCGATGCGCTCGATCGCTTCCAGCGGGATGGCCTCCAGCGTCGTCGCGCCGGTTGACGCGGAGCCGACGCGCTGGCCGTCGACCAGCACCAGTGTCTGGCCGCGGTTGGCGCCGCGGATGAACACGCCCGACACGCCCGCGGGACCGCCGTTGCGCGTGATCTCGATGCCGGGCTGCCGGCGAAGGAGGTCGGCGAGGCCGTGCACGCCGGCGCGCGCGATCTCCTCGGCGTCGATGACGGTGACGTCGGCGAGGAGGTCGGCGATCGGCTGCGCCCCCCGCGTCGCGATCACCGCGACCGGATCGAGCTTTTCGGTGCGCCCGCCGCCATCGTCCGCGGCGGCGGCAGGGGCGACGAACAGGGAGAGGACGAGAACACCGGTCAGCGCCGGCGGGCACGGCCGCCTTCGCGCGGCAGCAACGATCGAGTGCAACATGAAACGAACTCCGCGTCCGCCGCGGTCTTCCCCGCGCGGCGTTGGCACGCGGGATGCCGGGCGACGGGCGCGCAGTCGGGCGGCGCGGCGCCGACGCCGGTTTCCGGCTGCGGGAAACCCGTCTCGCTGCCACGCCACGCTGCGCAGCGCGCGTCGCGTTGCGTCCCGTGACCGACGACGAGGCGCATGACGCGCATCGCCGCCTGCGCAGGCCGGTCTCCGGGCTTGCCATGCGGGCCACGCCGCCTTCCCGCCGGTCGCCCGGCAGTGGCGTGAATGGATGGCCCTCGAGGGCTTACCGTTGCGGGGGCAGCCACGGACTTGAGCGCCCTTGCGGGGCCGCACCGTGTTCCCGTTTCACCCGCGGCGACGAATTCGCCGCGGACACCTGCAGCGTGCATTCTACCGCGGCCGCCGGCGGCCAGCCAACGCGCCGGAACGCCCGCGGCCTACTGTTACAATGCGCGCCTCTCCCGCTCCCGCCCCCACCGGCTCAAACCGGCCCCGGGGCCGCCCGCCGTGACGCAGAAGCTCTACATCCGCACCTTCGGGTGCCAGATGAACGAGTACGACTCGGACAAGATGGCCGACGTGCTCGATGCCGCAGGCGACCTCGCGCGCACCGACCGGCCCGAGGACGCCGACATCATCCTGTTCAATACCTGCTCGGTGCGCGAGAAGGCGCAGGAGCGGGTGTTCCACGACCTTGGTCGGGTGCGCGAGCTGAAGGCCGCCCGGCCCGACCTCATCATCGGCGTCGGCGGCTGCGTCGCCAGCCAGGAGGGCGCGGCGATCGTGCGCCGCGCGCCCTACGTCGACGTCGTGTTCGGTCCGCAGACGCTGCACCGGCTGCCGGCGCTGATCGCCGCGCGCCGCGCGACCGGCGTGCCGCAGGTCGACGTCTCGTTCCCGGAGATCGAGAAGTTCGACCACCTGCCGCCGCCGCGCGTGGAGGGCGCCTCCGCGTTCGTCTCGATCATGGAAGGCTGCAGCAAGTACTGCAGCTTCTGCGTCGTCCCCTACACGCGCGGCGAGGAAGTGTCGCGACCGTTCGACGACGTCCTGACCGAGGTCGCCGACCTCGCCGACCAGGGCGTGCGCGAGGTCACGCTGCTGGGCCAGAACGTCAACGCCTACCGCGGCCCGACAGGCGGCGACGGCGAGGTCGCCGGTTTCGCGACGCTGCTCGCCTACGTGGCCGAGGTCCCGGGCATCGAGCGCATCCGCTACACGACGTCGCACCCGCGGGAGATGTCGGCGGACCTCGTCGCCGCCTACGGCCGGCTCCACAAGCTGGTCTCGCACCTGCACCTGCCGGTGCAGTCGGGCTCCGACCGCAGCCTCGCGGCGATGAAGCGCGGCTACACGGTGCTCGAGTACAAGTCGATCGTCCGGGCGCTGCGCGCGGCGCGACCGGCGCTGTCGCTCACCACCGACTTCATCGTCGGCTTTCCCGGCGAGACCGACGCCGATTTCGAACGCACGCTCGCCCTCGCGCAGGACGTGAACTTCGACGGCGCGTTCACGTTCGCGTACAGCCCGCGCCCCGGCACGCCGGCGGTCGAGCTCGCCGACGCGGTGCCGGCCGCGATCAAGCAGCAGCGGCTCGAGCGGCTCAACGCCGTGCTGGACGCGCAGTACCGCCGCTACAGCGACGCGATGGTGGGCAGCCGCCAGCGGGTGCTGGTCACCGGGCCCGCGGTCAAGAACGCCGCCGAGCTGCAGGCGCGCACCGAGAACAACCGGGTCGTCAACTTCGCCGGCGACCCGGCGTCGATCGGCCGGTATGTCGAGGTGACGATCACCGCCGCGCTGCCGCACTCGCTGCGCGGCGAACTCGCCGCTGCGCCCGTCGCCGCGGCCGGCTGAACGCGCGCCGCGCCGCGCGGTCCAATTCCGCTTATCGCAACTTCCAGAGCCTCCTCCATGCCCGCCGTCACGCACCGCCGGTCCCCGGCGCAGTCCCGCCCCGGCCTCGCCTTCGCGCTTCTGGCCGCCGCGCTCGGCGGCGGCTGCGCAACACTCGCCGATCCCGGCAGCGACGGCGCCGGCACCCCGGGTGCAGTTGCGACGCCGGCTGCAGCTGCCGCCAAACCCGCTGCCGCGACGTCCCCGGTGGCGCCGGCGGTGGTCCCGGCGACGGCGACCTCGCCCGGCTCCCGCCCGGCGACTGCGACGGCCACGGCGACTCCTGCGGCCACGCCGGCGCCAGGCCAGCCCCGTGCGTTTGCGGATGTCATCAAGGATGCGACCGAGACCTCCGGGTTCTTCCGCGTGTGGCAGAAGGACGACAAGGTCTGGCTGGAAATAGCGCCCGAGCAGTTCGACCTGCCGTTTCGTTTCCAGATGAACCACGCCCGCGGCATCGGCGAAGCGCGGGTCTACGGCGGGATGATGGGGCCGAGCCACATCGCGCGACTGCGCAAGGTCGGTCCCAATGTCCAGCTGATCGCCGCCAACACGCAGTACACCGCCAAGGCGGGCACGCCGATGGCCGCCGCGGTCCGCGAGGGCTTCTCCGAGAGCATGCTCGGCAGCGCCGCGATCGCAAGCCAGCCGCACCCCGAGCGCAAGTCGGTGCTGGTCGAGCTCAACGCGCTGCTGCTGACCGACCTGCCGGCGGCGTCGTACTTCGCCTGGGGCGTCCACCAGCGCGGCTACAACTTCGACGCCCGCAATTCGTCGATCGAGCGCGTCCACGCGGCGGATGACGGCGTCTCGGCGCTGGTCCTCGCCCACTACTCGAACCCGAAGGCGACGCTGCCGCCCTCGCCGGCGGCCGGGCCGGCAGCCAATCCCTATCCACCGTTCGACACGCTGCCCGACCGGCGCAGCCTCTTCCTCGGCATCCACTACAGCTTCACCCGGCTGGCCGAGCCGATGCGGTCGCGTGCCGCCGATCCGCGCATCGGTCACTTCGTCGAGGAAGTCTGGGACTACAGCGACGACCGCAGCCGCACCGCCCGCGTGAACTTCGTGCAGCGCTGGCGCCTGGAGAAGAAGGACCCGTCGGCGGCACTGTCCGAACCGGTGCAGCCGATCGTCTACTGGATCGACCGCAACGTGCCCGAGCAGTACCGTGGCGCCGTGCGCGAAGGCATCCTCGAGTGGAACAAGGCGTTCGAGCGGATCGGCTTCAAGGATGCGATCCGGGTTGAGATCCAGCCCGCCGACGCCGCCTGGTCGACGTCCGACGGCCGCCATCCGGCGGTGCGCTGGTTCGCCGGCGTCGACGTCGGGTTCGCCATCGGCCCGACGGCGACCGACGGGCGCACCGGCGAGATCCTGGACGCCGCCGTCGCGATCCCCGAGCTCTGGGCCCGCGGCGACCGCCGGCTGGTGCGCGAGGACTTGAACACCGCCAGCGCCTGGCCCGCGTTCGACGCCACCAAGCGCGCGCTGGGCCTCGATCCCCGGGCGTGCACGTTCGCGACCGACGCGCTGGCCGAGGTCGAGTTCGGCCTCGACCTCCTGGTCGCGCGCGGCGAGATGGCGCCGGACGGCCCCGACGCCGAGGCGTTCGTGCTGGCGAGCCTCAAGGAAGTGACCATGCACGAGGTCGGGCACACGCTCGGACTGCGCCACAACTTCCGCGCGTCGACCGTGTACCCGCTGGACAGGCTCTCCGACCCCGAGTTCACCCGCGCCAACGGCCTCGCCGGCTCGGTGATGGACTACCAGCCGGTCAACCTCGCGCCGCACGGCGAGCGCCAGGGCCAGTACCACCAGTCGACGCTGGGGCCGTACGACTACTGGGCGATCGAGTACGCGTACGCGCCGCTCGAACCGGCGACCGAGGCGCAGGACCTCGCCCGCATCGCCGCGCGCGGCGCGACCGATCCGCTGCTCGCGTTCTCGTCCGACCAGGAGTCCGCTGCCGGGATCGACCCGGCGGCGAGCGTCTTCGACTTCGGCGACGATCCGCTGGCCTACCTCGCGCTGCGCCTGAAGCTCTCGCGCGAGCTGTGGACGCGGCTTGCGACACGGCAACTCGAGCCGGGACAGCCGTACGACGCCCTGCGCCGCGGCTTCGATTCGGGCCTGCGCCAGGCAGCGCGCGCGGCACAGCTCGCCACCAAGTACGTCGGCGGAGTCACCTACGTCCGCGATTTCGCGGGCTCCGGACGCAACCCGCTGACTCCGGTACCGCCGGAGAGACAGCGCGCGGCGCTCGCGCTGCTGTCGGAAGCCGTGTTCTCGGCCGACAGCTTCCGCTTCCCCCCCGAGTTCCTGCAGCGGATGGGCGTCGACTACCTGCAGAGCGACGGGGCGGGCGTCAACCCCGACTTCAGCCTGTCCGCGCGCGTGCAGTCGCTGCAGGCGGGGGCGCTCGGCCAGCTGATGAGCGACACGGTCGCCGCGCGCCTGCTCGAGTCCGAAACCAAGGTCGACGCCAGTCGGCAGGCGTTCCGGCTGTCCGAGCTCTATACGACACTGCACGGCGCGATCTGGAGCGAACTCAAGACCGGCCAGGACATCCCGCTCATCCGGCGCAACCTGCAGCGCGAGCACGTCAACCGCGTCGCCGGCGCGCTGCTGCGGCCGTCGTCGACGATGCCGGCCGACGCCCGCGCGCTGTTGCGGATCGAGGCGATCGCGCTGCGCAGCGAGCTCGTCGCCGCCCAGCGCAGGACCGGCACCTCGAAGGAGGCGCAGGCGCACCTCGCGCAGGCATTCGCCACCGTCGACGAGGCGCTGAAGGCGCCGGTGGTGCGCCAGAGCGTCTGACGCCACGCTCCGGCGGGACGGCTTGCGGGTCCGGGGCCTTTGTCTCAGACTATTTGTTTACGCCCGGAATCGCACCCCCGCCTTGGCCACCGCTCCCGTCGAGATCACGCTTTCCCCGCTCGACAACCGCGCGCTTGCGAATCTGTGCGGCCCGCTCGACGCCAACCTGCGCCAGATCGAGGCGGCGCTGGACGTCACGATCACGCACCGCGGCGAGCGCTTCGCCGTCGCCGGCGCGGCCGACGCCGTCCGGCACGCGACCTCGGCACTCACCCGCCTCTACGCCGGCGCCGCGGAACCGCTGTCCGTCGACGACGTGCAGCTCGGCATCATCGAGATCTCGCAGCAGCCGGAGTCGGCCCCCGCGGACCCGGGTGCGGCCCCGGTGCTGCGCACGCGCCGCGCCGACCTGCACGGCCGCACGCCCAACCAGATTCTCTACCTCAAGGACATCGCCGAGCACGACATCACGTTCGGCATCGGGCCGGCGGGCACCGGCAAGACCTACCTCGCCGTCGCCTGTGCCGTCGACGCATTGGAACGCGACACCGTCAAGCGACTGGTGCTGGTCCGGCCCGCGGTCGAGGCCGGCGAGCGCCTGGGGTTCCTGCCCGGCGACCTCGCGCAGAAGGTCGACCCCTACCTGCGGCCCCTCTACGACGCGCTGTACGACCTCCTCGGCTTCGACAAGACCGGCAAGCTCTTCGAGCGCGGCACGATCGAGATCGCGCCGCTCGCGTACATGCGCGGCCGCACGCTCAACCACTCGTTCATCATCCTCGACGAGGCGCAGAACACGACGCCCGAGCAGATGAAGATGTTCCTGACCCGCATCGGCTTCGGCACCCGGGCGGTGATCACCGGCGACGTCACGCAGATCGACCTCGCGCGCGGGCAGAAGAGCGGGCTCATCGAAGCCGACCGCATTCTCGCCGGCGTGCGCGGCATCGCCTTCACGCGCTTCACCAGCGCCGACGTCGTCCGCCATCCGCTGGTGCAGAAGATCATCAATGCGTACGAACGGGACACCGAAGCGGTCAAGGCGGCCGACGCAGCCGCCGGCGAACCCCGGCGCGCCACGAGGCGTCCGTGAGCCCGAAGGGCCGCCCCGAGGGCGAACACCGGAGCGCGCAGCGCGAAGGTCGTCCAGCGAGCCCGACGGGCCGCCCCGAGGGCGAACACCGGAGCCCGAAGCGCGAAGGCCATTCGCACGACGCTGGTCCCGACCCGTCGCTGACCGCGGCCGACCCGGTCGACGTGCTGCGCCGGCAGTGCACGGTGCACGTCACCGGTCACCCGCCGCAGGATCCGGGCGAGGAGTTGCTTCGCGTCGGCCAGTGGTGCCGAGACCACGGGCTCCACGCCGACAGCTACGGCCGGGGCGAGCTCGTCGCCGGCTTCGAGGCGCGGGTG